>JBLHUT010000033.1:0-18738 GCA_047629975.1 Paracoccaceae bacterium | reverse complement strand
AGATCGGGTAAAACCGGCTTGCCCTCGCGCGCCATCCGCCGCCATTCAGAAAAGGTGCTCAGGCAACATCCCGTGACGTCGGGCCACGCCGTTAACCGTCGCACCCTCAACAAGCGTCTCAGCCACACTCCGCGCCTTCACCTCTTCCGGCCAGCGACGACATCTACGCCGACCACCGCCACCATCCGTGAGAAACTCAATCGTACTATCCATGGAGAAACTCCCTCAAACCCGTCAACGACGGGCTCGCAAACCAAGGCAATGAGCGAAAGCTGGGTGACCAGCTCAGGCAAATCGCGGATGGTGTCGATCACATGATCTGCGCCCGCATCCTTGGGTAGCTGTGTCGCATGGTCTCGCTCGTTGAACCGTAGACAGCGCAACGATATGATGATCCTCGCGCACATTCACGACCAGTACCGCCTGAGCCTGCAAAGCTATTCTCGGCCTCGCATGACCGAAGAACTGCAAGAACTGTGGCTGCAAGTTGGGCATCGGCGCGTGGGCCGCTTAATGCGTGAGAATGGCATCAAGATCAACAGAACGCAAAATATACAGAGATTCGGATACTCCCGTTTGGTCGCAACAAAGATTTGCACACCATGCACCGGATGGATCACAGCGCAACCACACGCTTGGCAAGACGCGCTGCAAGCGTGCCAGCACCGCATTTGATGCTCGCAACTCCCGAGAAAATCCGCGGTCTTTGGCCGCGCTGGAGGCTCGTCAACTCGCACGGGATGCTTGGTCATTTCCACCAGCACAACTGCAGCACCCGAAAGATCAGGCCGGATCAGATTGCCCTCACGGGCCCGACGCCGCCACTGTTACAAATGATTGGGGCGCGTCACCTCTTTCACAGTAGCGACCGGGGCCAAGGGCTGTACTTCCAAACGCCCCTACACCGCGTCTTGCCGGCCTCAATTTCCATCAGCGCCAATCAAAACCCCATTGCCCACAATGGCATTCAAACATAGCTCTTGATTTTCTCCCACCGGAATTTTCCAAACAAATCTTTAGGGTCCGGGGAGCCGCAGCTATCCGCCCGGCGCGGAAGATCATAACCGGTTTATAAAAATACCGTAGATACACTTGGGAAAACGGCGACAATTACCAAGACAATCAACATGACACCAACAAACGGCATGGTCGCCGCAAAGATCTGCTCGACTGAAACATCCGGGTCATTCAGCGTATTATGAACGGTAAACACAGATATCCCGAAGGGTGGTGTTAGCAGGCCAATCTCAACAGATAAAACCGTCACGATGCCGAAATGGATCAGATCAATACCCATTCCTTGTGCGATTGGAGCTGCAATTGGAACCATTATCAAAAGAATAGACGTACTGTCCAGGATCATACCCATCACCAAAATGATGACAGCATAAAAGAACAAAAAGCCATATGGCCCAAACCCTGATCCTTGAACCAGCCCCGCGATAGCATTAGGCAAGCCAGCGATCGACAACATCCGCGAACAAGAATAGAGACAGAGATAACTCCGGTCTGCTTCATCACGTCCCACAATTTGTGACGATCCAAAGACCGCCGCACAATTGCGATCAAAAGCGCGCCAAACGCCCCGATGCCACCTGCCTCGGTCGGTGTAAAGAAACCGGAATACAGACCGCCAAGCACCAGAAAAACCAGCGCGGCAATCGGAAACAGCTTTGCCAACATCGTCCCAAGCGGCATTTTTGAGGCTGACGTATCCAGCCGTCGTTCCTTTGACGCAGCAGGGTCCTTGAGAACAAAATCAGGAAAAAGGATTGTCACGCAAATCAGCATAAAGACAAAGCCGCCTGCCAACATCATCCCCGGCACGATGCCCGCAACAAACATCCCTCCAATCGATACTTCGGCAAGGACCCCGTAAACGATCAGCAAAAGGCTTGGCGGGATCAGCATACCCAGCACGGACGACCCTGCCACGGTACCAGCGGCGAACGCGGGACGATATCCGTGCCGGGTCATTTCGGGCACCGCGACACGCGTGAACACGGCCGCTGATGCGATGGACACGCCTGTTACAGCCGCAAAAATTGTATTCGCGGCCACGGTTGCTATGCCCAAGCCGCAAATCATCCGTTGCAACAGCACATCGGCCACTTCAAACGTATCGCGGCCAACGTTCGAGACACTCACCAGAAGGCCCATCAAAACGAACAGGGGAATGGTTGCAAAAAGATAATCGGCAATCCCGCTATATGCCGTCAGTTCCAGCATCTTGAATGCAAGATCCATATTGTCGCGAATGATCCAGATGCCCGCAAAAGCGACGACAAACAGAGCATAAGCAATCTGCATTCCCAACAAGACCAGCCCGATGAGGACTGCAATCAAAATGAAACCGATGGTGAGAGTGGTCATTATGTCTGGCTCCGAAAACTGCGGATTTCTTCGGACACACGGTAAACCGCTGAAAGTGCCGCCACCAATGATCCAAGGACTGTAATGGCGCGAAAGGGGGCTGTCGGAATGGTAAACACACCTTGTACCCCAAAGAATTCGGCGCTTTGCCACGCGCTCATCAATTTGGGCCACGAAGCCCAGAAAATCAACAAAAAGACAATCGCGCCAGTCAGCGCAAAGAATGCCTCGAGCACATGAACAATGCGCGGTGTTTTGGTTTCAAGCCGCCTGACCAGAAAATCGGCACGCGTCAGCCTCTTTTGCTGAATTGCGGCAGCAACCTGTAAAAACACAATTGCAACAACGGTCCGCGCCGCGATTTCGGACACACCGGTAATTGGAGCATTGAAAAAGTTGCGGCCCAGGACATCGAACACCACCAGCGCCATCAACCCCCCGATGCACAATGTTCCAAACGATGACATGACAGCAGCGACGGTCCCCAAGACCGCCCCAAACGGGGCATCGGCGAATTTAGGGACAGTGGTTTGGCCCCTTGCAGCCGGGCTATCTTGGCTCATCTACGATCACTCACAGTTGGGTTTTGGCGTAAAACACCCGTTCGGAAACGAACCGAACGGGTGTTTGATTGATGTGATTGCGACCTTACCGGCCTTCATCCCAATTGCGAAGTGGTGTTGCCCCGCGTGCGCGCAGCGCGTCAAAGTAAGCGGACAGAACAACCTTTCCTGCCTCACCTGTCTGCTCGAGCCATGGCGCCACGATATCCGGCAACCCGTCAACCCAAGCGGTCTTCTCTGAATCGGGCAGGTCATGCACGGTCAGGCCAGCAGCCTGCATTTCAACCATCGCGCGCTCTGATAGTTCAGAAACGTAATCACCATGTGCCACGGATGTGACTTTGGCGGCATCGCGGAAAGCCGCTTGAACCGGCTCAGGCAACCCCTTGAAGAAATCCTCGTTTGCCGCAATTCCACCGAAATACATCGATCCGATGCCAACGCGGGTCAACTCGGGGGCGACTTCGTACACGCGGGTTGGCAGAATACCCGACGCAAACGAAAGTGTACCTTCGGTTACTCCTGTCTGGATATTGGTATAATAAGTGGTCAGCGCCCCGTCGACGGGCGTCGCTCCGGTTTGTTGCAACCAATTCGCCGAAGTACCCGGCGCGTTCAGTTTGCGGTTCTGAAGATCGGCCAAAGTGTTCACAGGGAAGGTCGCGTAGATGTCATAGCTGTCTGTGATCAACGATGACAAATGCACCATGCCGTTTTCAGACCAGCTATTGGCAAGCTCGGGAAGACTCTGGCTGAGGTCATCAAAAATTTCGATGATCATCTTGTGGTCCGACGTGGCGAACGGGGTGAAATAGGTCACGTTTTGCAAAGGCATATTTGCGCCTTCCCAAACGGTACCGACCATGCCCACGTCAACGATGCCATCCATCACCGCCTCACGCGTGTCGGTAAACTTGTACAAGGTGCCAGCATAGGCTTCGACCCAGTTCACCTGATATGCATTGCCTGCTTCGGCAAGTATCCGGTTGACCTCTGGCTGAAAGGTATTCTTCATCGCGTAGACCCAGATATTGGCCTCTGGATGCGACGACCCGATGTTGACGGTGATCTGTTCTTGCGCCGAAGCCAGCCCTGCTACGGAAATGCCCAGTGCGGCAACCGCGCTGAATGTCGTGTATTTCATGGTGGTCTCTCCCTTTGGTGAAAATGCCTCCTCGCATTTTCGGTGTACTTTAATCGGTGATCGTTCCCAGAGCGCGCAAAATGCGTTCGGGGGTGAATGGCATTTCTGTCACCTGCGCGCCCATGGGGCGCAACGCGTCATTGATGGCGTTCATCACAGCCGCTGGTGCCCCGGCGGTTCCCGCCTCTCCGGCACCTTTTGCGCCAAGCGTGCTTTCTTTCGTTGGTGTTTCCACATGGCCAAGGATCATATCGGGCATTTCGGCGGCCATCGGCACAAGGTAATCGGCCATTGATCCGTTCAGCAGCTGCCCATCCTCGTCGTAGTGGATCTCTTCAAACAATGCCCCACCAAGACCCTGCACAATACCGCCGCGAATTTGTTCATCAACAAGTTGCGGGTTGATGATGCGCCCGCAGTCTTCGACGCACCAATGCTTGAGCAACGTCACAACGCCTGTTTCGGTATCAACCTCGACATAGCTGGCCTGAACGCCATTCGTGAAGGCAAACGGGTATTCGGATGTAATATAATGGCGGGTTTGAACCAGTTCACGGGGCAATTCCTTGGGGAGGGTATCACCACGAAAATAGACGACCCGTCCCAGTTCCTCCAAAGGCATCCGCACGGCACCGGTGATGCTATCGACCAATGCGCCATCGCGGATATCAAGGCTCTCCTGATCGGCCTGAAGCATCGCCGCAGCCACCTCGATGATAGAGGCGCGCAACGCCCGCCCCGCCTGAAGCGCCGCTTCCCCGCCGATACCAGCCCCCCGCGACGCCCATGTGCCACCGCCATAAGGTGTAACCTGCGTATCACCGGTAATGACCCGCACATTTGACGGCAGCACGCCGACACTTTCGGCAACAATCTGGCTGAGCATGGCCTCTGTGCCCTGCCCTTGTTCGGTGACACCGGACAGGGCCACGATCGATCCGTCAGGATCCATGCGCACCGTACAGCCATCTTGCGCCGAAATCCGCGCCCCGCCGATGCCATACATAAACGGCGACGGGTTCGTCAGTTCGATAAAGGTCGCGATACCAATGCCCCGGTGAATACCTTTTGCGCGGGCAGCCGCCTGATCCGCGCGCAGCGCGTCATAATCCATCAAGGCAACCAGCTTATCCATGCTTTGATGATGCGAAAGACCTTCAAACCGCATCTTGGCGGGCGATGTCACCGGATAGGCGTCATCAGCATACATGTTCAGCCGCCTGATTGCGACCGGGTCCATATCCAGTGCGGCCGCCGCCATGTCGACAAGTCCCTCGGTGATGGCCACCGCAATCGGATGGCCAACAGCGCGATACTGCGATGTCGGGGTCTTGTTCTGGAAAACCACTGTCGTCTTGGCACGGTAGTCGGCAAAATCGTATGGCCCACCGCACAGGTTGACCACCTGATTGCCTTCAACCGCAGACGTGCGCGGATAGACCGAATAGGCGCCGATGGCTGTCCAGTCATCAACGTCAAAGCCAAGGATCCTGCCGTCCTTGGCAACTGCGATTTTTGCAGTAATCTTGTGGTCGCGGGCGTGAATATCGGTGGTGAAACTTTCCAACCTATCGGCGATAAATTTCACTGGACGGCCCATGATCCGGGCAATCGCCGCTGTCGCGACCTCATCAGGGTAGACATGCACCTTGATACCGTATGATCCACCGACGTCGCCACAAATGACCCGCACCCGCGATTCCGGCAAATCAAGATGCTTGGCCAGCACAGATTGCATCATATGCGGTGCCTGCGTCGCGTGATAAGCTGTCATCTGGTTTTCGGCACGGTTCCAGTCAACAAGGATGGACCGCGGCTCAAGCGTTACGCCGGTGTGTCGTGCGGTCGTGAACTGCGCCGATATGACCGTGTGGGCTTTTGCAAAGGCACTTTCGATATCGCCGGCTTCGTTCACCCGCTGAAACGCCAGATTATCACCCAGCTCAGCGTGCAACACCGGCGTATCTTTATCCAGTGCGGACATCATATCCGTAACCAACGGCAGTTGCTCGTAATCCACAAGCACCTGCTCTGCACCGTCTTCGGCGGCGCCGCGCGACGTGGCGACCACCGCAACCACCGGCTCTCCGACCCAGCAGGCCCGATCAATGGCCATTGGATGCTCTGGCGGCGATTTCATCCCCTTGAGATGCTCAAGCACAGCGACCCACGGCGCACAGACTTCGGCCAGATCAGCACCCGTGAAAATCCTCAGTACGCCTTTTACATCCTGCGCATCGGCGGTCTGGATACTTTTGATTTTCGCATGGGCAAAAGGCGAGCGGACAAACGCCACATGCACCATGCGTGGCAACACGATGTCATCGACGTATTTCCCGCGCCCTTCGACCAGCCGTTGTGCATTCGGGCGCGGCACCGTCTTGCCGATGTACGAGTTGGGACGGTCGGGATTGCCGAATTGAAGTGTCATGACTTTGCCTTTCGTGCACGTTCCTGCGCAACAAATTCAACCGCATCAACGATGGCCTCATAGCCTGTGCAGCGACAATAATTCCCCGACATGTATTCACGGATTGCGGGCCGGTCAGGCACGCCGCCTTGCGACAAAAGCTCTTGGGCTGAAACAAGCATACCGGGCGTACAGAACCCGCATTGCAGAGCGTTGCGCGCGACAAAGGCGTCTTGCAGGTCACGGATCATATCCATGTCCGATAAGCCTTCGACGGTCCAGATTTCCGTGCCGTCAAGCTGGGCTGCCAACACAAGGCACCCGCGCACCGCATCACCGTCGACGTGAATGGTACAGGCCCCGCAAACCCCATGCTCGCACCCCGCATGTGCGCCCGTCAAACCCAATTCCTGCCGCAAGAAGTCAATCGCATGTTGCCCGACAGGGACCTGCGTCTGCACGGTTTCGCCATTGACCTTCAAATCAATCTCGACCTTTTCAAGAAACATTTTGTTCATGGCGCGTCTCCTGTCATTTCGGCAAAGGCACGGCGCAAAAGCACGCCAGCAATATGGCGCCTGTAGCTTGCACTGGTATTGGTATCGGACGGCGGATCAATCTCTGCGCGCAGGGCATCGATCGCTCCTTCGATGTCTCCGGCGTCAAGTTGTGCCATAGCCGCGCGTGCCAATTCAGGGTGTTCGCCGACGGAAATCATCGTGATCCGGTGTCCGGCATTCCGCCGTACGATACAGATCCCCGCCAATGCATAATCGCCCGACCGGCGCGCGACTTCTTGCAGCACCTGACGCTCCCCCGGTTCTGCCTTGGGAACGCTGATCGCTGTCAAAATCTCCTCGGGCTCCAAATCCGTCTCGAACACCCCGTGAAAGAAGTCCTCTGCGGCAATTGTCCGCGTGCCGTCAGGGCCCTGGATGTGCAGAGTTGCATCCAAAGCAAGCACGCAGGCGGGAAATTCAGCTGCCGGGTCAGCATGCGCGATGGCGCCCCCTATCGTGCCGCGATTCCGGATGGCGGCATGGGCGATCACTTTGACCGCTTCTGCAAGCAACGGCGCATGCTCCTTGATCAACAGATCACGGCCAACATCGACATGCCGTGTCAGCGCCCCGATCCGGATGCTTTCACCCGCATCGGTCACACCACGAAGCTCCGACAGACGCGAAATATCAACCAGAAGATCGCCCGTCGAAAGCCGCATATTCATCGCCGGGACAAGGCTTTGCCCGCCGGCCAACACGCGCGCCATGCCGTCAGCAGAAACCAGCAGTTCGATTGCATGAGCCAAATCGTTGGCCCGCGCATAGCCACCTACCGACGCTTTCATTGACAACTCCCCCCGACAACACCCATCACCCAAGGTGACGGTCAAACTATAATTTTGTTGATCGAATGATCTATAAACAATAATGACATTGCAAGAGAATTCTTTTGTGCCCACAAATCGGTCCATGATTATGCATGAAAAAAGCGATCCAGTTGCGCCCCCGCAGGCCAAGACTTCGCGCCAGCGCCTTCACCCGGACGAACGCCGTCAACTTATCGTGGATGGCTCTGTTGCCTTTTTCGCAGAGGTGGGACTTGATGGAAATACGCGTGACCTCGCCAAGCGGTTAGGCATCACACAATCCCTTTTGTTCAAATACTTTGCCACGAAAGACGTCCTGATCGAGGCGGTGTATGAACAAGTCTATCTGAACCGCCTTTCTCCGGATTGGCCGCAACGCCTGGCCGATCGCGACGTCCCGCTTCGGTCTCGCCTTCTGGCGTTTTACGCAGACTACAGCAAACTCATCTTTGAATATGAATGGATGCGCATTTTCATGTTTTCCGGTTTGGCCGGCGCTGAACTTAATCGGCGATATCTGGACCACATGCACAAAATGATCCTCCACCCACTGATTGATGAAATCAGAACGTCATCTTCCAGCTCCATCACACCATCGATGGAAGACTTGTGGAACCTTCACGGAGGCATCGTCTATATCGGCATTCGGCAACACATCTATCTCATGCCTTGTCCCGCAGATCCGTATCTTGCAATCGAGCAGGCGATTGATCGCTTTTTAAGTGCATTCGATGTTGATCTTGAGTGACGAGAAAAAGTGAACTGCCCGGTAAAACCGGACAATATGCCGGGAGGGTGTGTCAGACAGATGCGCACCAGTCTTTTTTGGAACAGTGAGACAGCCACCTGTGCCGTACATAGACCGCGTCATTCAGCAAGAACGACAGCGCGGTTCAGCTTGAAATTTGAGTGGCTGAAGAGGTGGTGCTCCAGATTGCAATATGTGTGGACTTTGGCATGGACGGCGATAAAATTCTGGAACGTTCATCTGCGCAAAAAGCGCAGCGTGGCGCTCTCTCGGCTTTGAAATGGCCGCTGTGACGTCTCGGCCCGAGTGTTAAGCCTGCAACCGGCTTCCGGTTAAACAACGTCGGGTGGCCTTGCTGCGGTCAAAGACGGCTTTCGTCGAATGCAACCACAGGTGTAGTATGCCTGAACATTTCGCCAATACAGACTTCTAGGTTATCCAAAAAGCTGGGCCAACTCTCTGACTAAGAACAATTTCAAGCCGTAAGTATTTTCAGTTTTGATTTTTTGCGGCTACCATAGCCATCCTGGGCTCGTAGCACCATCATATCCGGCAGATCTTGATCCCGCGTCGCTAACTGCTTGCCTTCACCGATTTTGCTCCGACACTGTCCTTGGGGCAACTCGGTCTGAAAACCTTTTGCAGAGCATGCCGTTGCCCCGCGAGGCACGGATGGTGGTCGTGCCGCTGTGCAACCAAAAGACGCCTGCCTCCGCGAAAATCAGTGCCCAGTTCGTCATATTGCGCACCGTCCCCGTCGGGATACCGCTGTCATAGACTGACAGATATCTTTCGGTGGTTACGTCAAGGACGTGTCGGTGATGATCCTCTGCGAGCTGGAGATTGCTGTGGTAAGCAAAGTTACAAAGTGTGGTAGCATCACCGCAGGCGGTACCTTCAACCGATAAAGTCTGTGCCAGCAACAAGGGACTAATTGCCAATTCTGGTGCTTGAGGGTCGGCGGCTTTAATTTCGTCTTTGAACGTGACGCCTGTGATGACTTTGCCGGGGCAATCCGGGCCGCTTAGTTTTCTCCGGCTTTGCTCGGCGCATTGGCTGAATTTGAACATCATGTGCAGCATGCCGTCGCGTGACATGCAGTGCTTGATGCGATGACGGATCGTGGCGAACGCTGGTTCCAGTGGATTGCTGGTGCGGATGCTCTGCCAATGTCGGGCGGGGAAGTCGAAGGATGCCATCAGCTCTTCGCGGTCTCTTTGCGCACACGGCGCGCCTTGGGGTCCTTTGGCTCGTAGGCTTTTATGACCAGATCAAAGGTCTTGTCTGCATAGTCTCCGATAAAAGCCTTTGCCTGCAACAGCCCGGGAAAGAATTGCGCACGTTCATCGTTTTGTGTTGCCAACAGAGCTGCTGGCGGGTCGTAGCATAGAACACATCCATGGCGGCACCAAACCCCACGGCACCGTCCACGGCCCTTGAGCTTGAGCGGAACCCCGTACCAGTTCTGAGCAGACTTGCGCGCCTCGTCCTTGACGACCAGAAAACGCTTCCTGGTGCAGAGCGTGTCACTCTCGCCCCGAAGGCCGCTGTGATCCCATGTGTTCGACAGGCAGGACATTCTCCAAGGCTACTTCCGTTTGAGACTGTTCGACCACACACCGGCAAGGCCGAACCACCTCTCCGGACCACCAAACGGATGCTGCCTATCCGTCAATGTTTGGTCCAGCTTATGGTAGCCCCCGTCCACGACCAACAAACCATCCTTGATCCGGTTTGCAACCCGCGCGCCAGTCACACCAGAGTAGTTCGGGTCGGTCAGGTAACGCTTTAACGCAGGCAATCCAAAACAACGGAATGCTCATGCCCCGCAATCCTTGGGTCTTGGAAGATCGCCCCCTTGCTGGAAATTGTCGTACTGATCCCGTCTCGCTGCAGTGCAATGCGCTGGACTGGTTTTGCTTTCGGGTCGTGGCCGAAAACCTTTGTCACAGCGTGACCCGCAACACGCCAGCAGGTTTCAATTCGATGCCGTGGCATGCAACGCTCTGGGCGGTGTAGTTGAACCAGAACCGCTCTTTTCCCGTGGTACGAATACGGACACCCTCGGGCATCGGGAGGGTATCAATCTGTGCCGCAGCGCAGGTTTTCAGGACAAACCGGTCAAGGGTCGCGTCATCCAGCCAGCCACCGAGATAGGTTTGATTGTCTTTGTTCATGGCAACCGGCTCACCTGCTTCGCTTTCCAGAACAACTTTTGCACGCCCCTCCAGCACTTCACGGTAGCAGATAACCCGTCCCCCGCCTTTGAGCAGAACGCACAGATCAGGGCGCAGGCTCTCAATCTGTACGACTGTCACATCCAGACCCGGAATGTCAGGCGGCAACGGAACAGGGATCGCCATTTCCGCATTTCGCGCGCCTGTGCGCGGACCGTAAACAACAGCGCGGTTGCAACTTGCCAGTGCGTGTTTCAACGCGGGCTGCATAAACATCAAACCGGGAACCATGACCAACTTGTAGCCGTCAAAATTGCGCGTGGTGGCGGGCACAATATCCACCGACAGTCCCTGCCTGCGCAAAGCTTTGTACGTGTGAAACACCAACCCGAAATAGCTCAGATCGCGGCCATGGGGCTGGGTTGCCCATGCAAAATCCGCATCATAATCAAACACAATCGCAACAGGGGCTTGTGCTGACACAACATCAGGCGCGTCGGCAATTTCTGCCCCCACTTGCCGGACTTCCTCCATCGCAAACGTCTCTGCGCTGTCGGGGCGCAGCAGGCCTGCATGCAGTTGCTCTTGCGCGAATTGTGCCTGCCGCCAGCGGAAATAACATACCGCCTCTGCGCCGTGGGCGAACGCCTCCCATGACCACAGGCGCACCATTCCGGGCAAAGGGACGGGGTTATGCGGCGCCCAGTTCACCGGACCGGGCTGTTGCTCCATCACCCACCAGCGTCCGTGCCCCACGGCGCGGTAAAGGTCGTGATGAAACGCCTGGAAATCGGGGTCACCTTGGCGCGCAAATTTATGCTGATGCGCTGCATCGGCTCCTACCCTGTCTTCCAGAAATCCCAACGGATAGCTGTCCCATGTGGCGATATCCAGATTTTCTCCCACCGCGAAGTGATCGAAATCAGTGATCCTGCCCATGTAGTTATGGCTGACGGGAGCGGTGCTGTGGCGCCGGATCACCTCAAGCTGTAGCCTGTTGAACACGACGACCTGATCCGAACTGAACCGCCGAAAGGCCAAATTGTGCGCCGGGTTTGCCTCTGTCACAGTGAGGTTTGGCGGGTCGATATCATCAAAGCAGTCATAGTCCATCGACCAGAACGTATTGCCCCATTCCGCATTCAGTTTCGCGATCGTGCCATAACGGTTTTCAAGCCAGTTGCGAAATGCCACAGCCGCGGCATCGCTGTAGGAGATTGTTGTATCATGGCAGCCATATTCATTGTCGATCTGCCACGCCGCGATATGCGGATTGGGGCTATAACGGCGGGCCATCAACTCCGCGATCCTGATGCAATCCTCTTTGTATCCCTCATGGCTAAAACAGTAATGCCGCCGCGAGCCGAACTTGCGCGGCCGTCCCTCCACATCAACCGCCAGCATGTCGGGGTGACGTTTTAGCATCCAGCGCGGAGGAGTAGCAGTGGGAGTACCCAGCACCACTTTCAGCCCGGCCTTGCCCAGCGTCTCAATCGCAAGATCAAGCCAGTCCCAGTGATACGCGTCAGGTTCAGGCTCCAGCTTGCTCCATGAGAACTCTCCGATCCGCACCCATGTCAGGCCTGCCTCCACCATGCGACGGGCATCGCTTTCCCACTTCCCGACAGGCCATTGTTCAGGGTAATAGCATGTTCCAAGGGTTCGTTTCATAGCGCCTCACAAAATTATCCGGTGTTCCCGCTGGCCTTTGACGCCCGCCGCAAACCGGAAGGTCTGACCATGCGGCGCGCCATCACGGCCCTGTGCGGCGGAGGTTACAAAAACAGTCTCGAGGTCCGGTCCGCCAAATGCCGGGCATGTGGCCTGTGCGGCAGGTACGTCATACGTCCCCATCAACGTGCCGTCAGACGCATATCGTGCGACCTGTCCAGCCCCCCATTGGGCATTCCACAGGCAACCTTCGCTATCCACAACAGAGCCGTCAGGGTTTCGTTTGCCCTGATTGAGATCCACAAAAACCTCGGGGTTGCCCGCGGGCCAGCCATCACTGCTGTTCAGCGGAACTTTCATGATCTGCCGCGTCGGCGTGTCAGTGTAATAGGCAAAGCGGCGGTCGGGCGAAAAGGCGATGGAATTGGAGATAGTGATGTCACCAAAAAGTTCGCGCAATTCCCCTTTATAGAGCCTGTAAATCGCGCCCATTTCTGGTTCTGCATTAAATCCCATCGTGCCGATCCAGAAACCACCCCAAGGGTCCGCGCGCCCGTCATTCGAGCGGGTCAACGGCTGGTCTGCCTCCAGCGGCGCAATCAACGAGCGTTCGCCGCGTGTCAGATCAAACTGCCAAAGACCTGTCTCGGAGGCAATCAACAGCGTGTCGGCATCAATCCAGCCAGCAGCAGAAACACATTCATCGAATTTCCAGAAATGAGCTTTCCCATCCCTTTGGGTCAAAAGCGTTTTGCCCAAAATGTCGAACCAGAAAAGCTGCTGGCGCTCCGGGTGCCACAGGGGTCCTTCGCCCAATGTACACGCACGCGGGTCAAAGACTTGCGCGGTCACTGGCTCAGGGCCTTGTCATAGGCTGCCACCGCTTCGCGTGCATGCCGGTCAACGTCGGCGGCACTGTAGCCTGGTTTATACAGGCTGGACCCAAGGCCAAATCCGGTCACACCCGCTGACAGCCACTCTGCAAAATTGGCAGGGCCAACACCGCCCACAGCAAAGGTTTCGGTTCCCGCAGGCAAGACTGCCTTGATTGCCATCAAACCCTCAACCCCGAGCAAGAAGGAGGGGAAAAGCTTGAGCCCGTCAGCCCCCGCCCTGAGGGCGGCGAAACACTCGGTCGGGGTCATAACGCCGGGGTAGGACATCATGCCTGCCACCTTGCTTGCTGCTATAACCGCAATGTCAGTATTGGGCGAGACAATCATCTTGCCGCCCGCATTTGCCACATCCGAAACGCTTTGCACCTCCAACACGGTCCCTGCACCGATCACCGCATCCGCCCCATGGCTGCGTGCCATCGCCTCAATCGATTTGAGCGGTTCGGGCGAGTTCAGCGGCACCTCGATACGGGTAATGCCCTGTGCGATCAGGCTTGCGCAAATCTCGCAGGCTTCATGCGGCTGGATGCCACGCAGAATAGCAATGATATTCCGGCTCATGTCGAGGCCCCTTTTTGTAAATTATATGCGCGGGTCAGTCCAGCAAGCGTCAAGTCGGTGATTTCCAGCATTTCTGCCTGAATGCCCTGCTCGGCCAGCGCGGTGCGGTAGTGCGCGGCAATGGCATCCGCGCCAAGGATCGCCACATGACGCCCCAGCCAGTAGGGACGTGTTCCAGCCAGTTCCAGTCCGACCAACAGCCCTGACAGACGTGCACGTCCTGCATCGGCAGGGGTGTCCAGCAACAGCCCTGCGGCGCGCATACCGAACAGCTGTGCAGCAAAGGTCTGGGGGCGGTCCATCGCGTTTGCAACGCCCGTCAAAAAGCTGTCGGCATTCCAACCATCGCTGGTGACGGAATGGCGCAGGACAGATTGCTGCGACAAAAGCGCAAACATCTCGCCCGTCATGCAGGTCTGGAAACTGACGATCTCGCCTGCACTGATATGAACCCATTTGGTATGGGTGCCGGGCAGACACAGGATGCCGTCAAAATCAGGGTGGCTGTGCAAAACGCCTGCAATCTGGGTTTCTTCACCGCGCATCACGTCGGGGGGGGCCATCTGCTTGACCCCTGGCAGAATGCGCACGGACAATCGCGGGTCAGTGCAAGGGGCGGATACTGCCGCCTGCCCGCTTGGCGGGGCGCAAGGCGTGGCAACATAGGGTGCCTCCAGCCACCCTTCGCGTGCGCCAACCATCCCTGCACAAATTACCCGCGTCACACGGTCGGGCGCAAGATAGGGAGATATCAACTCAAGCAGCGCGGGCTCGAACATGTCACGCGCCAGACCGGCCATCCCTTTGTCAGAGCTGTCTCGGGCAAAGGGCACACCGTCGCGCCCCATCATCCAGACCCGCAGGTTCGTTGTTCCCCAATCGACGGCGATCCAATCGGCTGTAGGTTGCATAGTATCCATCCCCTCCCCCTAACCTGTCACTACAACACCGCCATCAACGGCGATCAATTGCCCCGTCATCATGCGGCTGGAGGTTGAGGACAAGAACAACACCGTGTCCACCATGTCTTCGGGCCTTAGCGTGTCCTTCAGGCATTGGCGCTCGACGTGTGCTGCCAGCGCTTCGGGCGTGACCCACTTCTCGATCTGTTTGTCGGTGAGGACCCATCCGGGTGCCAACGCATTCAGGCGAATTTTGTCCGGCCCGAATTCGCGCGCAAGCGAACGTGTCATTCCGTTGATACCCGCATTTGCAGTCGTGTAGGACGGGTAACCCGCATTGCCAATCATATAAGAGATGGAACTCATGTTCACAATCGCGCCGCCCCCCGCCGCGCGCATGCCTGCAATCACAGCTTGGCAAGCGAAGAAATAGGATTTGAGGTTGATCGCTTGGGACTGGTCCCAGAATTCCTCGGTCACTTCTTCGGTGCTGTGGCGTGCATCGTTTGCAGCATTGTTGATCAGGACGGTAACGGGTCCCTGCGCCCCGGCCGCGGCGGCCAGGCAACGCCTGAGCGCCGGGATGTCCGAGATATCACAGGTCTGGGCAAAAGGGCGCTGGCCGTGCCTTGCTTCCATCTCGTCGCAAAACGCAGAGGAATCGCTGCGCTGGACAAAGCTGACTTTCGCCCCTTGCGCCATAAATCCGTCGGTCAGAAATGCACCGATACCCGCACCGCCGCCCGTGATAAAAACCGACTGTCCGCGCAGGTCGGGAAAAATGCTGTGGGTGCTCATCAGTGGCTTTCCCTTGTAACGGGGCGGGTGTCTTTGCCCACCAGAAAATCAAGGTCCGCACCTTGGTCCGCTTGTAAAACAGTATCGACATAAAGCTTGGCGTAACCGCGTAAGTAATGCGGCGGGTCCGGCGTCCATGCTTCACGACGCTTTGCCAATATCTCGTCCGATACGAGCACATCAAGCGTACCCTCACGCACGGACAGGCGGATGCGATCACCGGTTTGGACAAGTCCAAGATTACCGCCCGCGTTCGATTCAGGGCTGACATGAAGGATGACCGTGCCGTAAGCCGTACCTGACATGCGTGCATCCGACACACGCACCATGTCGCGCACCCCCTCTTTGACCAGCCGCGCAGGGATCGGCATGTTGCCGACCTCGGGCATGCCCGGATATCCCTTGGGCCCACACCCTTTGAGAACCAGCACGGTATCGGCCGTTACAGGCAAATCCTCGCGGTCGATGTTGGCTTTCATGTCCTCGATATTCTCGAAAACATACGCCGCGCCCTCATGTTCCAACAGCGTATCGGTCGCAGCCGAAGGTTTCACGATTGCACCGTTGGGCGCGATATTGCCGCGCAATACTTTGAGCCCCGCCGCAGGGCGCAACGGATTGTCCAACGGGCGGATCACATCCTCGTTGTAGCATTCGGCCCCTTCGGCATAAGCGAGGATATCATCGCCCATCACCGTTTTTGCAGGGCGCAATTTTTCGCGCAGGCGCGACAACACGACGGGCATTCCACCAGCATAACAGAAATCCTCCATCAGATATTTGCCCGAAGGCATACAGTTGACCAGCAGCGGAATATCCGAACCAAGCTCGAAGTCATCAAGGGACAGATCAATCCCGACACGCCCCGCAATCGCCAGAAGGTGGATCACCGCATTGGTCGATCCACCAACAGCCGCATTGGCAAGAATGGCATTTTCCATGGAGGCACGGGTGATAACCTGCGACAGCCTGATATCCTCCTCTACCATTTCGACGATGCGTTTGCCCGTCAGATGCGCCAGCGCCATGCGTCGCGCATCGACCGCTGGCAAGGCGGCATTTGTCGGCAGCGACATCCCCATCGCCTCGACCAAACTCGCCATCGTTGATGCCGTGCCCATCGTCATGCACACACCTTTGGAGCGGCTCATGCCAGATTCTGCTGCCATAAAATCCTGCAAGGTCATCTCGCCCGCACGCACGGCCTCGGAGAATTTCCAAACGTCCGTGCCGGAACCGATATCCTTGCCCTTCCACTTCCCGTTGAGCATGGGACCCGAGCTTACCACGATAGTCGGCAGATCGACACTGGCAGCCCCCATCAACTGGCCCGGTGTTGTCTTGTCACACCCCCCCAGCAGGACCACACCGTCGATGCCATAGGCGCGGATGCTCTCTTCCACGTCCATCGCAAGCAGGTTGCGAAACAGCATCGCAGTCGGCTTCATCTGGGTCTCGCCAAGGCTCATCACAGGGAACTCGACAGGGAAACCACCCGCCTCCCAAACACCGCGTTTGACCCCCTCGGCCAGCTCGCGCAGACCCGAGTTGCAAGGGGTAAGTTCGGACCATGTGTTGCAGATGCCGATAATGGGACGGCCATCAAAAACATGATCCGGGAAGCCCTGGTTTTTCATCCAGCTGCGGTGGATAAATCCGTCACGATCGGTTTTTCCGTACCATGCGCGGCTGCGTCTTTCTTTTGTCATAGCCGTGTTCCTTCAACGACCCACATGCGTTCGGGGAACGACCATGGCAGGGTCACGCCGTGGTTCATGAGATATCTGCCCGACAGCACAAGGTCACACTGTTTGAGTGCGGGTGTGCCGCGTGACAGGCCAACCACCTCGTCGCGGTTGGCAAGGGTGATTTTATACATCGCTGCGGGATCAAGAGCTGTAAGCCGCAGTGGGCGCGGTGAGATTTGTGCACTGGTTGCCGCTTTGCCTGCGAAGACGACAAAACGCGCGCCTGACGGATCATGCTGCTGTTCTGCGATAACGGCAGGGTCGGCACTGTCGAGGCGCAGGATATCGGCCGCACGCATCCATACCCGGTTGTCTTTCCACCACTGCGTGACGCGCATCAGAATTTCGGTTTCGCGGGCATCCAGCTCACGCGGGTCCATCTCGAACCCCATGTGGCGCTGTGCGGCGACCCACGCGCGAAAGGTGATATCAAGCGTACGACCAGAGGTGTGGCAGTGGCGCGGGCCCACGTGACTGCCCGTGACAGCCAAGGGCAGGAACAGTGCCGCATCATGCTGGATGCGCAAACGCTCCAGCGCGTCGTTGCTGTCGGACAGCCAGACCCGCTGGGTCCGTGACATAATCCCGAAATCGATCCGCCCGCCCCCCGAGGCGCAGCTTTCGATCTCGACCAGCGGGAAATCGGAGCGCAGACGATCAAGCAGCCCATAGGTCCCGTGGGTCTGCGCCGCATCGGGCGTGGGCAGAACACGGTTGTGATCCCACTTGATGTAGTCGATGGAATTATCGCGCAGAACGGCCGAAATACGGTCATACAGGAAGTCACGGACCTGCGGCAGCGCCATGTTCAGCACTTTTTGTTGCCGTCCGAGTATCTGGTCCGGCGCACCCAGAACCCAGTCAGGTTTGGAGCGATAGACATCGCTGTTCTCCGAGATCATCTCGGGCTCGAACCACAGACCAAACGTCATGCCAAGGCTGTGCACATGATCAATCAATGGCGTCAAACCGTCGGGGTATTTACGTGCGTCAATGATCCAGTCGGACAGGCTGGTGGTGTCATCATCACGCTGCCCGAACCAGCCGTCATCGAGCACAAACCGCTCTGCCCCCAGATGTGCTGCACGTTCTGAGATGTCCTTGAGGACAGGCCAATTGTGATCAAAATAGACAGCCTCCCAACAATTGTAGTGGACAGGTCGGGGTGTCTCCGGCTTTGGCCAGGTCACAATCCGGTCACGCAGGTGACGCTGGAAACTGACCGCGCAGCCGTTCAGGCCAGTATCGGAATAAGTGAGGTATAGCGGCGCAGTCTGGAACCGCATTGCAGGTGCGATCTGGGTGCCCGTTGCATGGCCCCATTGCACCTGACGGCGACCGTCCTGCAACTCCTGTGCGATCATCGCGTGACCGCCCG
>JBLHUT010000032.1:0-18910 GCA_047629975.1 Paracoccaceae bacterium | reverse complement strand
GGGCAAAGCGCCATACAAGCGTTGTAAAGCCCCTCGCGGGTGCCATTGAGGGCCATAACCTGTCGGGTCGGGTCGAGGGTCACGCCGAAACGGGTCCCGATCCAGTCACCGATGGCTGCCAACAGATCGGGTGTGCCGTCGTTTGCGGGGTATTTTGCAAAACCGCTGATCGCATCATTGAAGACCTGGGCGACAAAAGGCGGCATCGCGTGGCGCGGCTCGCCGATGGTCATGTTGATCTCGGGTCCGCCCGGCGCCATGCCGTGCAGAAGATGCCGCAACCGCGGGAACGCGTATTCTGGCAGGTTGGAGAACCGCTCGGGGAACGTCATTGGTGAACTTCTGTGCTGCCTCAGGATACGGGATCATGTCGCCCCGCTTGAGGGACACAATACCGGTCAGCCTTGCTCCGGTCCAGTCAAACCCGTGCTGGCGCGGGTCGACGGGGGGCGAATTGTTGCATTTGCGCCGTTCAGTTTACCGCAGGGCGGTCTCGGCGGCCTGACCCAGCCGCAGCAAACGCGCCTCGCTGCCGGCGGGCGTCATCAGCTGGATCCCGGTCGAGGGAGCCCCCGTTGGCAGTGTCAAACCGGCCAATCCCAACAAATTGCCGATGCGCGTATTGCGCAAAGCCAAAAGGTTCTCGGTCACGAAATACGCACTGTCGTCGATCAATCGTTTCATATTTGGCGGCAGAATGGGGCAGGTCGGCACCAGCACGGCGTCAAATCCGGCGGTCAATTCAAGGTATTCGGCGCGCAGCCGGTCAAGTTTTTGCCAACCGGCCACGAATTCCGGTGCCGATACGGATTTGCCGCCTCTGAACCGCTCGCGGACTTCGGGGAACATTGCGTCGGGGTTGGACTCGATCAATTCTCCCCACGTCCCGTAGGCCTCGGCGGCAAAAAGTACGGGCGACAGGGCCATTGCCTGTGCGACACACGGCAGTGTGCGGTGCTCGATGGTTGCGCCGGCAGCTTCAAGGCGCGACAGGGCGTGGTCGAAACCGGTCTTTGGCGCGTCGCGTAAATCGTCCATGGCCACCGTATCGAGCACCATGAAACGGGCCCCTGCCAGACTGCTGTTGCGCAAATCCGGTGCCGGTGTCCCCTCCATCAGAGCCATAAGATGCGCAGCATCCGCGACGCTGCGGCACAGCGGCCCGACTGTGTCAAAGCGGGCACACAGCGGCACGACACCCTTCAGTGACAACCGCCCCGAAGAGGTCTTTAGCCCGACAAGGTCGTTCCAGACGGCCGGAATGCGCACCGAACCGCCCGTGTCCGACCCGATGCCAGCGGCCGCAAGCCCAAAGGCCACAGACGTGGCCGCCCCTGACGAAGATCCCCCCGACACTGCGTCGTGGTCGTTGAAGCACGGCGGTGACGCGGTGATCGGGTTCAGCCCCAGCCCCGAAAAGGCAAGTTCGGTCATGTGTGTCTTGCCAAGGCAGACCAGCCCGGCGGCGGTTGCGTTGCGCAGGACCTCGGCGTCGCGGTCCGGCACCCGCCCCTTGAGCAAAGCCGTGCCTGATTCGGTGGCCACGCCTGCTGTGTCAAAAAGGTCCTTCCAGCTGATCGGCACACCATCCAGCAACGAGCGGCGCAGGCCCAGCTTGGCCCGCGTCGCGGCGGCCTCTGCCTCGGCGAGCGCGCGGCTTTCGGTGGTGCGGGCATAAATGCGGTCAGTGAACGTGTGCGCGGCGATCGCGTCCAGATACGTTCTTGTCAGCGCAACAGGGTCGATATCACCCGCCGCAATGCCCAGACCAAGGTCGGTCGCGCTCATGTTCAGCCAATTTTGCATGCCGGTCTCCTGTCGTTGTTGCGCGCAGCCTAGACGTGCCGCAAGATATGGACAATCCCGCGCAGGGCTACATATTGCACAGCATGAACATGACTCAACAAAATGACAGTGATATCGTGATCGTCGGGGGCGGGCTGAACGGGTGTGCCTTGGCGATTGCTCTGGCGCAGGTCGGGCTGCGGGTGACGGTGGTTGATGCGCTGCCGGTGGCGGCACGTACGGCGACCGGATTTGACGGACGCAGCTATGCGCTGGCGCTGGCGTCCAAGCGGTTGTTGACCGCGATCGGCATCTGGCCGTTGATCGGCCAACACGCCCAGCCGATCCTTGAGGTCGTGGCCAGCGACGGTCGTGCGGGCGAGGGTGCGTCGCCGTGGTTGCTGCATCTGGATCATGCCGAAATCGAGGAAGGCCCGATGGGTTTTATGATGGAGGACCGTTATCTTCGGGCGGCACTGCTAAAGGTCATGGCGGCAACCGGGGGGGTGCGGCACCTGGATGGACAAACCGTTGTGGGCCAGAGTGTGACACCGAAAGGGGCGTCTGTGACTCTCTCCAGCGGAGAGACGCTGACGGCGCGGCTGATCGTGGGGTGCGACGGGCGTAAAAGTGGCACGGCCCTGCGCGCGGGGATCAAGCGGAACATAACTGACTACCGGCAGGATGCGCTTGTGTGTGCTGTGGCCCACGAGCAGCCGCATAACGGTATCGCCCACCAGTTTTTCATGCCCTCAGGACCGTTGGCTATCCTGCCGCTTCCGGGCGACCGCAGCTCGATCGTGTGGAGCGAGGACCGTGTGACGGCACGTGGCATTGCAGCACTTGATGACGCGGCGTTTCTAGAGGCGCTTATGCCGCGCTTTGGCGACTTTCTGGGGCAAGTTTCGTTGTGCGGTGTGCGCTACAGCTATCCACTCAATCTGACGATGGCGCAGCACATTGTGGCACCGCGGCTTGTGCTGGTTGGTGATGCCGCACAAGGCGTGCACCCGATTGCCGGGCAGGGGCTTAATCAGGGGCTGCGCGATGTGGCCACTCTGGTGGAGGTGCTGGCGCTGGCGCGCCGGCGGGGCGAAGATATCGGCGGGTTGGATGTGCTTGACCGGCATCGGCAGTGGCGCAGCTTTGACCGGAACATGCTGGCATTCGCAACGGACGGGTTCAACAGGCTCTTTTCGAACAACAACCCCCTGCTGCGCTTTGGTCGCGATCTTGGTATGGCGGCGGCAACAGCGGTGCCCGGCCTGCGTCGCGGCATTCTGCGTGAGGCGGCGGGGTTGAACGGCGATTTGCCGCGTTTGTTGCAGGGCTTGCAGGTTTAACCTGCCCAACCCCGTGGTGGGCAGGTGCGTGTTGGTTCGTTCATGAATGCGTCACTATTCCAGCGTGCGCGCCTCGTCGATCAACATGACCGGAATGCCGTTTCTGATCGGAAAGGCAAGGTTCGCGGCTTTTGAAACGAGTTCCTGGTTTTTACCGTCAAAGCGCAAAATCGTCTGGGTCACCGGACACACCAGCGCCTCCAGCATCTTGCGGTCTATTTCCGCTTCGGGGGGGGAACTCATTGCATGATGCCGTCGCCATCGCCGCTACGCATTGAAAATTCGATCAGCGTGGTGAGGGTTTCGCGCCGCGTTGTCAGCGACGGGGCTTCAAGAAGCGCCTGTTTGTCCTCGACCTCGAACGGGCAGAGCATCGAGAGGGAATTGATGAGCAGTTCGTCGTCTGCCTCCCTGAGGCCTTCCCAGTCGGTCGACAGGTCAAGGCTGTCGAAATAGCGTGACAGAGCGTTCATGAAGACGTCGCGATTGAACCCAGGATCGGTCTCGGTCGGCCCGAGGTCGCGGTCGAACCCCGCCCAGTCAACCTCGGCCTTGACGTAAGGCGAAAATCCGACGACCTCCGATTTGACCCGGAAACGCGACATGCCCGACAGGGTCAGCATGTACCGGCCGTCTTCGGTTTCCGAAAACCCGGTGATACGTCCGGCGCAACCGATCTGGTGCAACCGCTTTTGCGTGCCCGCCCCGGGAACATCGCGCGGCTGCACCATCCCGATCAACCGGTGGCTTGTCTTTAGCGCATCATCCATCATCGTCAGGTAACGCGGTTCGAAAATATGCAGTGGCAAGCGCGAACGCGGCAGCAGCAAGGCACCCGGCAATGGAAAGAGTGCGATCGTGTCGGGAAGGTCTGCTGCAGGGGTCATCATGCGGGGGGTCGTGTCCTTATGGATCAGGCGAATATGATCGAGGACAGCTTGCGCCGTCCATTCAACGCGATCGGGTCCTGAGGCTTGAGCGCGTCGAAAATCGTAAAAAGTTGTGTCTTGGCAGCAGCCTCGTTCCAGTCACGATCCTGCTGAAACATACCAAGTAGCTCGTTTACGGCGTCTTCAATGTTTCCGTCTGCATGAAGTGCAGTAGCAAGGTCGAAACGGGTCTGCATGTTTGCCGGATCGGCAGCAACAGCGGCACGCAATTCGTCAAGTGGCCCGGCTTTTGCGGCCTGCTTGAGCAAAGCAAGTTGCGCACGTGCGGCATCGATCTCGGGGGCATTCGCGATCTTCACAGGAAGATCCGCCAGCAGCGCCTCGGCCTGATCCACGTCTTCCAACGCGATGTGGGCCCGCACCAGACCGCCCAGAGCGGCAGCATTTTCGGGCTCTTCCTCAAAGATGGCAGCAAAGGTTTCTGCCGCATCACCTGCCTCGCCTTCGGCCAGCATGGTTTCAGCCGCCTCAAGCGCCTCGGCCAATCCGTCGTCACCGGCAAGGGCTGCGACACGGTCGATAAAGGCCTTGATCTCGGACCCGGGCTGGTTGCCTTGGAAGCCGTCGACCGGCTTGCCCTCATAAAAGGCATAAACCGTTGGCAGAGACTGGATCTGTAGTTGCCCTGCGATGCCCTGATTGCGGTCAACATCGATCTTGACCATCTTGACCTTGCCCTTTGCAGCCGTCACAGCCGCCTCGAGGGCAGGCCCGAGCGTTTTGCACGGGCCACACCACTCGGCCCAGAAATCAACGATAACCGGCACGTCTTTGGACGCCTCGATCACGTCTTGCATAAAGGTGGCTTCAGTGCCGTCCTTGATCAGGTCAGCTGCGGGTTGTGGTGTGGCTTGGCCGAGTTCGAGCATCGGTATCTCCCAGTGTTGGGTGTGTTTGTGGATTAGATGGCCCGTAAGGGGCGTGTTTTCAAGGTTGGCGGCTACAGATCAAAGGTCGCAAAGACCGGTGCGTGGTCTGATGGCTTCTCCCATCCGCGTGCGTCGCGGTGGATGCGGCTTGAATGGCTGCGGCCCGCGATGTCACCGGTGGCCCAGACATGATCCAGCCTGCGACCTTTGTCGGCGGTGTCCCACGCCGGTGACCGATAGGACCACCAACTGTAAAGCGGTCCGTCGGGGATGTCCTTGCGGGTGATGTCGATCCAGTTGCCGCTCTCTTGGGTCTCGGCAAGTTGGGCCACCTCGACGGGGGTGTGGCTGACAACCTTGAGCAGCTGTTTGTGGTTCCAGACGTCATCGGGGCGCGGGGCGATGTTTAGATCCCCGACCAGAATGGCGTTCTCTGGCGGCTCGGCGCGGAACCAGTCGCGCATATCGGTCAGGTAATCGAGTTTCTGGCCGAATTTCTCGTTCTTGGCGCGGTCGGGGATGTCACCACCGGCGGGCACGTAAAAGTTGTGGATGGTGGTGCCGTTTTCAAGTCGGGCGGCAACGTGGCGGGCATGGCCAAGTCCTGCGAAATCCTGCCCGCCGCAATCCTCAAGCGGCAGGCGTGAAAGTATCGCGACTCCGTTGTACCCTTTCTGCCCGCGCGCAACCATGTGGTGGTAGCCAAGAGCGGCAAAGATATCGGTCGGAATTTTGTCGACCGGTGATTTGCACTCCTGAAGGCACAGCACGTCGGGGGCTGTGTCGCGCAAAAGTTGCGCCACCAATTCGGCGCGTAGGCGGACGGAATTGATATTCCATGTGGCGAGCGTGAAAGACATAAATTCTCCGGTCGGCAGTTTCAGACCCCTCATTAAGGCCACGGGCCGGAATGTGCCAGTGTCGAAGGCCCGCAAGGCGTCGGGGTCACAACCGCCCGGGGGTCGTTGCGGCGCGGTGGTGCGCCGCTCTTGCGGCGCCGGGCCCAACCGGAAACGCCAGAGGCGGATTTCGGGCGGGAGCGTTACCTGTGCGTGAAAAGAGAACATCGGTTAGGCAAATATACCGTGGCAGAACCAGCCGGCGGACAAAACGCCCCCGTGTGCGCGGTAAAGCCAGAGCCTTTCTCCTGTTTCGGTTTCGACGCGCCAATAATCGCGAATCCCCGTGCGCCAGTCCGAATCATCCAGCCACCACTCCGGCGCGATGCGCTCGGGGCCTGTGGCATGGGTTATGCGTAACGTGCGGCGGCGCCATCTGAAGTGTTCGGGCAGGGGGCGGCATTGTGTGACAGGAGTGACCAGCTCTGGCCGGAACAGCGTCAGGGGACGTTGGTAAAGCACGTGTGCAGGCCAGTCCGTTGCGGCTTCCGACCATGCTGCCGCTAGAACCAGAGCGGTCTTTTCCGGCAGATGGCTGCTGGCCGGATGCAGGCGGGTAATCGTATCCAGCGTCACCCGTGCGCCGAGCTTTCCGATCAGGTCGTCAATCGCTGTATCTCCGGCAAGCCGTTCGGCGGTGTCTGCGGCTGCGTTCAGGTGGCCCTTGTGTTGTTTGGCATGCAATGGCTCGGTCACATGCGCCTCGAGCCGCAGGACATCGATGCCGGGGCCTGCGTCGATGTCGTCCAGCTTCATAATCAGTAACGGTAGCAAGCGCTCTGGCGTATCGGACGGGCGTGCGAGCCCGACCTCGACTGTCTGCATCGTCTGGTCGCAGCGGAAAACCTGCAACCGGACACGGCGCGCGCCGTGTCCTTTGTCCCGCAATCTGGCGCAGAGCGGCGGCAGCAGGCGATCGATTCCCGCCGCCAGATCTTTGGTCAGGCCAATCGGCTCGGGCAGTGTCAGACGCGTGGCGAAATGCAACGGCGGGCGCGCCGGCGATATCGGCTCGGGCACAGTTCCGAGGGCTTGGTCCAGACGCAGCATCAGCTCCTTCCCGAATCGCCGTGCGAGGGCGGCGCGGGGTTGACCGGCAAGATCACCGATCTGGCGCAGGCCCAGTCTTGTGAGCTGGCTCAAGGTGGCTTCTGGCAGGCGCAGCGCGGCGATCGGCATCTGTTCAAGGGTGGCGCGGGTGTGACCGGGGGGAGCAATGCGGTTTTTGGCCGTCCGGTTGCCGTTCCCGGCGTGGGGTGTGGCGGCCCCGCCCCGCTCCCAGTTGCGCCGTTTCACCGCGCGCGACCGGGTGGCGCGGGCTTCCTGATCGATTGCATCGCCGGAGCGGGCATTGCCCGGGGTGTTATTGCGGGCGTGTGTGCCGAACCGCGCCAGAGCCCATGCCGCGCCGACGGTGTCGGCGATTCCCGCCCGAACGCTGAGCCTGAGGGCCTCACAATCCTGCTCGACCTGTTCGAGCAATCCGGCTTCTCCTCCGAACAGATGGGCGCAGCCGGTGATGTCGATCATCAACGAAGCCGGTGGCGCATCGGCAACCCAGGGTGAAAATTTGGCTGCCCAGCGGCGCAAAGTCACCAGAAATGCCGCCTCTGCCTGTGGATTGGCCAGCCGTGTCACAAGCTCGGGGCACATCGCGCGCGCATCGCGCAGCGGTTGCCCTGCATGAAGACCGGCCTGCGAGGCCTCGACCGACAACGCACTCAGGCTTTGCATGTTGCCACTGTCTTGCACCACCGCAAAGGGCCGCTCGATCGTGCCGCGCGCCTGCCGCAAAAGCCGTTCGGCCGCCAGACGTGGAAACCACAGCGACAGAACCCTGCGGTGAGGGCTGCTGATCATTCCGGGCGCAGGCGGTGTTACAACAGGCATAATGCGCAAATGTTCCTTTTTTGTTCCTTACGATTATGCTTTTGATCCGCGTGAGTCGAGTCTCTCTTGCGTTGGATCAAGGCACAAGAAGGCGCGGAGCGTATGATCATCCTTGCCAAATATGAAAATTGAGTCTGGGGGCTGAAATGATCAAAGAGAAACCAACGGCACGCGGCGATATTCTTGAATTTCATGCGTCGGGAGACGTTACCGAAAGGGATTACACCAATGTTGTGGTGCCAGCCCTTGAGCGCGCGTTTGTGGACCATGACGATGTGCGCCTTCTTGTGCGCATCGAAAACAATCCGGGTGACTATTCGCTCGGGGCGATGATGGCAGATGCGCGGATCGGGCTGAAGCACTGGCGCGGATTTGACCGGATCGCAGTCGTCTCCGAGGCGCAGTGGCTGACAATGTCGATACGCGCGTTCAGTATTTTCATGCCATGCCCCGTTATGTTGTTCTCGTTAGCGCAAGAAGACGAGGCGCGGCGCTGGCTGACCGAGTCGCTGGGCAGCATCCACCAGACCGATCTTGGCCACGGCATTCTTCACGTGCAGCTTCTGGGCAAGATCGACGCCGCAACCTATGCCGAAGAGGAAAAGGACCTGAACGCGTTTATCCGCGCCAACGAGGACTTCAAACTTTTGTTGGACTTACGGGATTTCGAGGGCTGGCAGGGGCTTGGGGCAGTGTTCGAACATTTTGCGCTGGTGCGCGACCACCGGAATTTGGTCGACAGACTTGCGCTGGTGGGCACGGGGGCCATTGCGGGTCTGGCACGGCGGCTCGGGCCGACATTCGTGAATGCCGACTTCAAGTATTTCGAGGATGGTGATCTGACCAAGGCCTGTGAATGGCTGGTTGGAAACGGGCCGGTTCAGGGCGCTTCAAGCTGAAGTCAGGGCAACCTTGTCGAAAGGTGCGCAGGCGCGGTGTGCCCCGCAAGCGCACCTTGGGGTGAGTTCATCCACAGGCAACCCTGAGGATGATCCCTGTCGCATCAACGGTGAAATTGATCCGCTGGGCGTTGTATTCCTGTGTGACCAGATCGCCGGGGTTGATAATGCGCATTGGCCGCTCGGAGGTCATCAGTGGTGCCGTGTTTTGCGGCTGCCCGATGAATGCCTGCATCGGCTCGGCGCCGCAGCTGTCGGGTGTGCGTTCGACCAGCCCGCCTGTCTGATCCTCGCCCGTCTGATCCTCGCTTGTCTGCTGTAACACAGTTTCGCTGATATCGAAGTCTTCAAACCCTGTCACAGGATCGACCGGGATGACCGGCGCACAACCGGCCAGCCCGACCACGAGGCCCAAAATCAATTTGCGTTTCATGTCCATCTCCTTCTTGGCCGGTTGCATATCCCGCAACGATCGCACACCTTTGTGCCAAAGGACATAACCGGAGGAACACAGAATGAAAACGCGTGCCGCTGTCGCTCTTGCCGCAGGCAAGCCGCTCGAGGTCATGGAGGTCAATCTGGAAGGCCCCCGTGCGGGTGAGGTGCTTGTGGAAATGAAGGCCACGGGGATTTGTCACACAGATGAGTTCACCCGGTCCGGCGCAGACCCCGAAGGGCTTTTTCCGGCCATTCTGGGCCATGAGGGCGCGGGTATCGTGCTGGAGGTCGGTCCGGGCGTGACCAGCCTGAAGCCGGGCGATCATGTCATCCCGCTTTATACGCCGGAATGCCGCGAATGCGAATATTGCCTCAATCCGAAAACGAACCTGTGCCAGTCGATCCGTGGGACGCAAGGGGCGGGTTTGATGCCGGACGGAACATCGCGGTTCAGCATGCTCGATGGCACGCCTATCCTGCACTATATGGGGTGCTCGACCTTTGCCAACCACACCGTGCTGCCCGAAATCGCGCTGGCTAAAGTCCGCAAGGACGCGCCCTTTGACAAGATTTGTTACATCGGGTGCGGTGTGACCACCGGCATCGGTGCCGTCATCAACACCGCCAAGGTCGAGGTTGGCAGCCGCGCGATTGTCTTCGGGCTTGGCGGGATCGGTTTGAATGTGGTGCAGGGCTTGCGGCTTGCGGGGGCGGACCAGATCGTCGGTGTCGATCTGAACCCGGCGCGGGTCGAGATGGCAACACGCTTCGGGATGACCGATTTCGTCAATCCGAACGAGGTTGACGGCGATCTTGTGGCGTATCTGGTGAGCCTGACCAAAGGCGGGGCGGATTATACCTTTGACGCCACTGGAAATGTTGGCGTGATGCGCACGGCGCTGGAAAGTGCGCACAAGGGCTGGGGCGAAAGTGTCATCATCGGCGTCGCACCTGCCGGTGCCGAAATCACGACCCGTCCGTTCCAGCTTGTGACCGGCCGTGTCTGGCGCGGCACGGCCTTTGGCGGCGCGCGCGGGCGCACCGACGTGCCGCGGATTGTCGATTGGTACATGGATGGCAAGATCGAGATCGACCCGATGATCACCCACACAATGGGGCTGGAGGATATCAACAGCGGCTTCGATCTGATGCATGCAGGCAAGTCGATCCGCTCGGTCGTTGTTTACTAGGGCGTCGCGTGCCGCGCCGGTGGAAAATGCCACGGGCGGTTTGTCTGCAAACTCTGTAAGTTGCCCGTTTTTCGGGCAACCTTATGCTGTCGCGGGGTCTCTTGGCGTCCCGCACTGGCATGACCGGAACTTTTATGCGCATGTTGTGGTAACGTTTTAAGCTGTGTCGCCTGACGACAGTAGACGGATCACCGACCCGTGGGGGGCGTCTTGAAGGACGCCTGCACAAGGGGCGGGGGTCTTGTTTGCGTCAGGCCCCCTCAGATTCAAGGTAGACTATGAGTATACAAGCGAGCATCTATCACCTGACGCATTATAAATATGACCGGCCCGTGACGCTTGGTCCCCAGATTATCCGTCTGCGTCCGGCGGTGCATTCGCGCACACGGGTGATTTCGCATTCGCTCAAGGTGTCGCCATCGGGTCATTTTGTGAACCATCAGCAAGACCCCTATGGCAACTGGCTTGCGCGGTTTGTGTTTCCCGAACCGGTCCGCGAGTTCAAGATCGAGGTTGATCTGGTGGCCGATATGTCGGTTTACAATCCGTTCGACTTTTTCGTCGAGGAACAGGCCGAGACGTTTCCCTTCGGGTACGACGACAGCCTTGCACCGGATCTGTCGATCTATCGCACGACCGATCCGGTCGGCCCCAAGCTTCAGGCCTATCTTGCGACCGTGCCGCGTACAAAAGAACGCACAATCGATTTTCTGGTCGGGCTGAATGCACGGCTGGCGCGCGACATCGGCTATGTCATTCGCATGGAGCCGGGGGTGCAGACCGCCGAGGAAACACTGACCATCGGCAAGGGGTCGTGCCGCGATACAAGTTGGTTGTTGATACAGATCCTGCGTAATCTCGGGCTCGCGGCGCGGTTTGTATCCGGCTACCTGATCCAGTTGAAACCCGATCTGGTGGCGATTGACGGCCCCGCGGGCACGGATCACGACTTTACCGATTTGCACGCCTGGGCCGAGGTTTACCTGCCCGGTGCCGGTTGGGTCGGGCTTGATCCGACGTCGGGATTGTTCACTGGCGAAAGTCATATTCCGTTGGCTGCCACGCCGCATTACAGCAATGCCGCCCCGATTGTCGGGATGGCCAGCGCGGCCGAGGTGACCTTTGATTTCGACATGCAGGTGCGCCGCGTGGCCGAGCATCCGCGCATCACCAAGCCGTTTTCCGAAGACGCGTGGACCGCGCTGAATGCGCTGGGCAAAAAGGTCGATCAACAGCTTGAGGAGGGCGACGTGCGCCTGACGATGGGCGGCGAGCCGACCTTTGTCTCGATTGATGATTTCGAGAGTGCGGAGTGGAATACTGCCGCCGTTGGTCCGCAAAAACGTGCGCTTGCCGACCAGTTGATCCGCCGGCTGCGCGACAGGTTCGCGCCCGGTGGCTTTCTGCATTACGGGCAGGGCAAATGGTACCCCGGCGAGACGCTTCCCCGCTGGACCTTCTCGCTTTACTGGCGCGGTGATGGCAAGCCGGTCTGGCGCGACATCGACCTGATCGCGCCCGAGAAATCCGATGCGACCATCACCCACGAAGACGCCCGCACCCTGCTGGACACCATTGCCACGTCGTTGGGAGTGTCGGCAGACAATGTCGTTGCCGCCTACGAAGACCCCGCCGAATGGCTGGTAAAAGAGGCCAATCTGCCCGACAACGTGACCCCCGAAAATTCCAGGTTAAAGGACCCCGAAGAGCGAAACCGCATTGCGCGCGTTTTTGAACGGGGCCTGAACACGCCGGCGGGCTACGTGCTTCCGGTGCAACGCTGGCAGGCAAATGCCGGTGGCAAGTGGCAATCCGAGCGGTGGTCCTTGCGGCGCAGTCATCTGTTTCTGGCCCCCGGTGACAGCCCTGTCGGTTACCGGCTGCCGTTGGGATCATTGCCGCACATCGGCGCTGTGGCCTATCCCTATACCTATCCGGCCGATCCAACCGAAGAGCGTGGCGCACTGCCTGATCCGGACGCGATGTTTGCCGCCTTCGAGGCTGCGAACACTGCCTCTGACCGCCGCGAAACCGCGCCGTTGCTGGCTTCATCCGACGGTACACAGCAGACCCGTATCGAGCAGCAAATGAGCGAAATCGGCGGGCCGGTGCGCACCGCAATCAGTGTCGAGCCGCGCGACGGACGGTTATGCGTCTTCCTGCCGCCGGTGGAGCGTGCCGAAGATTACCTTGATCTGCTGGCCGCGACCGAGAATGCCGCGGCCACGCACAAAATGCCCGTCCACATCGAAGGCTACGGCCCTCCGGGGGACCACCGCTTGAACGTGATCCGGATTGCGCCCGATCCGGGGGTGCTTGAGGTAAATATCCACCCCGCCCACGATTGGGACGAATGTGTTTCCATCACGCAGGCAGTGTACGAAGAAGCACGCCAGTGCCGGCTTGGCGCAGACAAGTTCATGACTGACGGGCGTCACACCGGTACGGGCGGGGGCAATCATGTTGTTGTTGGCGGGGCCACCACACTGGACAGCCCGTTCTTGCGCCGGCCCGATCTGCTGCGCTCCCTGATCCTGCAATGGAACCGCCACCCGAGCCTGTCGTATCTGTTTGCGGGTGTTTTCGTCGGCCCGACGTCACAGGCACCGCGCATCGACGAGGCCCGGCAAGACGCGCTTTACGAGCTGGAGATCGCGCTTGACCAGATCCCGCATCCGGCCAAGGGGCAGGCCCCGCCGCCGTGGTTGGTAGACCGGCTGTTGCGCAATGCGTTGATCGACGTGACGGGCAACACGCACCGGACGGAAATCTGCATCGACAAGCTCTATTCCCCCGATGGCCCGACAGGTCGTTTGGGGCTGGTTGAATTTCGCGGCTTCGAGATGCCGCCCGACCCGCGCATGAGCCTTGCGCAGCAGGTTCTGATCCGCGCGATGATTTCGCGCCTGTGGAAGGCGCCTCTGGCCGGTCCGCTTACCCGTTGGGGCACGCAATTGCACGACCGGTTCATGCTGCCGCATTTTATCTGGCAGGATTTCGTCTCGGTGTGTCGTGATCTGGCGGACAACGGTCTTGATGTCGATCCGGCATGGTTCAAGGCGCAATCAGAGTTCCGGTTCCCGTTCTGTGGCGAAGTGAGCTATGAAGGCGTCACGCTGGAGTTGCGACAGGCGATGGAGCCGTGGCACGTGCTGGGCGAAACCGGCGCCATCGGCGGTACTGCGCGTTATACCGACAGTTCGGTCGAACGGATGCAGGTCAAGATGACAACCTCTGATCCGGGTCGTTATATCGTGACGGCCAATGGCCGCCGCGTGCCGCTGCAAAAGACCGGCAACCCCAGTGTCGCAGTCGCCGGTGTCAGGTTCAAGGCATGGCAACCGGCGGAATCCCTGCATCCGACATTGCCGGTCCATGCTCCTTTGACATTCGATATCTACGACACGTGGACAGGGCATGCCTTGGGTGGATGCCGGTATCATGTGGCCCATCCGGGGGGGCGCAACTATGATACTTTCCCCGTGAATGGCAACGAGGCCGAGGCGCGGCGGCTTGCCCGCTTCGAGCCGCACGGGCACACGGCGGGGGGCTATATTCCTGCCGACGAAGTGCCACATCCGGAGTTTCCCATGACCCTTGATTTGCGGCGTGGGGTGCATGTCTGATACTGTTTCGCAGTCGCAACAGGGCGCAAAACCTGCGACTTCTGTTGATACGGTGACCAGCGAACAGGACGCCGTGCAGCATTTGTTGCGCGGTTACCAGCGGCTAAAAGGTGTCTCGGACGAGTTGTTCGATGCGCAGGGCAAAATGCGCGATGTCTGGCGTCCGTTCGTGTCGCATCTGGCCGGATTGACACCCGACGGGGTTGCGGGGCGGTTCCATCGGGGAAACCAGTACCTGCGCGACACAGGCGTTTTCTATCGCAAGTACGGCGAAGAAAGCGCGTCCGAACGTGATTGGCCCCTCAGCCATATTCCGGTCATGGTGTCGGACACCGACTGGGCGCAGATTTCCGAGGGGTTGATACAGCGCGCCGACCTGCTCGAGACGGTTGTGTCGGATATGTACGGTGACAACCGGCTTGTGGCGCAGGGGCATATTCCCGCGGCGTTGGTGGCGCAAAACCCGGCCTGGCTGCGGCCGATGGTGGGGGTTGCGCCGGCATCGGGGCACTTTTTGAATTTTGTCGCCTTCGAGGTCGGGCGCGGGCCGAATGGCCAGTGGTGGGTGTTGGGGGATCGCACCGAGGCCCCCTCGGGCGCTGGGTTTGCGCTTGAGAACCGTGTGGCAACCTCTCGGGTGTTTCCCAACTTTTTCGGGATGTCCAACGTGCACCGGCTTGCCGGTTTCTTTCAGACATTCCGTGAAACGCTCAACGGTTTGCGCGATGACAGCACCGAGCAAATCGCACTTTTGACGCCAGGACAAATGAACGAAGGCTTCTTCGAGCATGCGTTTCTGGCGCGGTATCTTGGGCTTTTGCTGGTCGAGGGCGAGGATCTGATCGTTCAGGATGGCCGCGTTCAGGTGCGCACCGTTGACGGATTACGCCCGATCAGCGTTTTGTGGCGCAGGCTGGACGCCAGTTTTTGTGATCCGCTCGAGCTTGACGAGACATCCAAGCTGGGCACGCCGGGGTTGGTCAATGTGGCGCGGCAGGGAGGGCTTGCGACGCTCAATGCGTTGGGCACGGGTATTCTTGAAACCCGCGCGTTGATGGCTTTTTTGCCTTATTTGTGCCGGACGCTCACGGGGGCGCCGCTCAAGCTGCCCAATATTGCGACGTGGTGGTGCGGTGCCAAAGCAGAGCGCGAGCGTGTTCTGGCCAATCGCAACAATGTCATGATCGGATCGGCTTTTGCCAAACGATTGCCGCATGACGACCCTGACAGTATCGCCGAAGGGGCGCAGTTTGCCACAAAATCCGATGCGGAGCTGGAAGCGGTTTTGCGCAGCCATGGGCATGACCTTGTCGGGCAAGAGATTGTGACATTGTCCACAACACCGGTCTGGGCCGACGGGGGGCTTGTGCCACGGGCGATGTCGATGCGGGTCTTTCTGGCGCGGACACCCGAAGGGTGGCAGGTCATGCCGGGGGGCTATGCACGTATCAGCACCAGCCCCGATGCCAAGGCGATTGCCATGCAGGCAGGCGGGTCGGTTTCTGACGTCTGGGTGCTGAGTTCTTCGAAAGTTCCGAAAGTGTCCTTGATTTCGCGTGATCACGGTGTTGACGGTGCGCGGTCAAAGCCGGAAAACCTGCCAAGCCGCGCTGCGGATAACCTGTTTTGGCTGGGGCGCTATATCGAACGTGCAGAGGGGTCGATGCGGGCGTTTCGGGCGCATTACGGGCTGCGTGCGGACGGGGTTGCCCATGATGATCCGCTGCCCAGTTTCATTCGCAGTCAGGTCATGCTGTCGGACGGTAAAACGGCCAATGCGCTGGCGTCCGAATTCGAGGCCTCGCTGAACGGTGCAATGGGGTGTGCCGCACGTATTCGCGACCGGTTCTCCGTCGATGGTATCCTTGCTTTGAAGGATTTGCACCAATCGGCGATGAAGCTGTCTAAAGACAGCGTGTCCCTTGAAGAGACCGCGCCACGGGTGGGGATATTGCTGCGCAAAGTGACAGGGTTTTCCGGTCTGGTGCACGAAAACATGTACCGCTCGACCGGCTGGCGTTTTTTGAGCCTCGGGCTGTCGATTGAACGGGCCGCCGCGATGGCGACGATCCTTGCGCAGGTTCTGGACCCTGATGCGCCGGACGGAGCGTTTGATCTGGTGCTGGAGCTGGGCGACAGTGTGATGGCGCACCGGGCGCGGTTCAACAGTTCGGCGACGCCCTATTCGATGATCGAGCTTTTGGCGCTTGACCGGCTGAACCCGCGGTCGATCCTGTATCACCTGACCCGCGCGAAAGAGCATATTGACGCGCTTCCGGGGGCATCGCCCAACGGAGGCTTGTCACCTGCCGGGCGGCTGGCCCTCAAGGCGCATACGCAACTGGCGATACAGACACCGGCCACATTGGATGCGGCGGCATTGCTGGCGCTACGCAGCCAGATATGGGCGCTGTCGGATATGCTTTCGGCGCGGTATCTGACATGAGAGGTGCCAGTATGGATTATGAAATCAGGCTCCGCTTGTCGCATGATTACCACGGTATCGTGGGATCGGGGCGCCACCTTGTGCGGGCGGTTCCGGCACAAATTCCGGGGCGTCAGAACGTTGGGTCATGGAGTTTGTCTGCTGATCCTTTGCCGCGTGAACGTTTTGACATAACGGATTTCTTCGGGAATGCGGGTGCTATCTTGTTTCACGACCACGCGCACGGCGCGATGCATGTCAGGATTACCGCGAAAGTGACCTGCTTCGGTACAAGCGTGTCGTTGGACATCTCCCCTGATCTGGAGCGGCTTGCGGCGGAAATTGCCGCTCACACGAGCCTGAGTCCGGTTGCGCCACATCACTTTCTAGGACAATCGCCGCGTGTGGATATCCCCGATGCGGTCGCCCGATATGCGCGCACCCAGATTTTTGAGGATGCCACCGTGCGCGATATCGTCATTCAACTGGGGCAGGCGTTGCACCGAGACATGACTTTTGATGCGCAAGCGACGACGGTTGACACGCCCCTGATCGAGGCGTTTAACAAACGCCACGGCGTCTGTCAGGATTTTTCGCATATCATGATTTCAGGGCTGCGTGCGCTGGGCATTCCGGCGCGGTATGTCAGTGGTTTTTTACGCACAGAGCCCCCTGAGGGGCAACCACGTCTTGAGGGGGCGGATGCGATGCATGCCTGGGTAAGCGCATGGTGCGGTTCCGACATCGGATGGCTTGAATATGATCCGACGAATGCGACGCTTATTCATACGGATCATGTCGTTGTGGCCTACGGGCGCGATTATTCCGACGTCTCGCCGATCAAGGGGGTGCTGCGGGCTGCCGGTGGTGGAAAAAGCAGTCAGGCAGTGGATATGATCCCTTTGTGAGGGCTTATCTGCTAAACAGTGACGTATTGTCGTTTGCTGGGTGATCGTAGCGAAAAGACGGCGCTGTGATGGAAAATACGAAGAGTCAGGAGGGAGGTTACATGTCGGAAAACGAGAAAACCTCACAGAATTGCCTCAAGAGTGATATCGCCGCGGCCGTCCTGATCGAGCAGATTGTTCGGGGCACCTATTCGTCTTTGCGTTCGACAGACATTCAGCCGTTGCAGTGGTCGATCCTGCGCTATCTGGCGCGGACACAGGTGGAGCTGTGTACGGTACAGTATGTTGCGCGGTTTCTTGGCCTGACGACTGCTCCGGTAAGTCGTGCTTTGCAAACATTGTCGAAGCGGGGCATGGTCGAATCGCAGCCCAACCCCGATGATGCGCGCAGTAATCTGTTGTTTTTGACGATTGAGGGGCGACTTGCCCTTGACGGCGACCCCATTATTCTGATTGCAAAGCGCCTCAACATGTTGCCCGATGATCAACGGGCAACATTCAAAAGAGCGCTTCAAACTCTTGTGATAACCCGAAATGAAAAGGATCTGTGACGGATGGCGCGAATCTTGCTCATTGAAGACGATCCGGCAATCCGCAAATTTATGGCGCGGTTACTGGCAACACAAGCGCATGACATGATCGAGGCGGGCAGCATCGAAACCGGAATTGCCCTGCTGAACGAAGATCCGCATTTCGATCTGGCGATTGTGGATTTTTGGCTTGGTGATGGTGACGCCATTTCACTTCTGGACCGGATACAGGATGATTTCCCGCAGATGCCGGTGATTCTTGTGACTGGTGGCGGCGGGCACCTGCCGATGGAAACGACAATGGCGTTGGCCGAGATGCGCGGTGTGCGTCAAGTTATTCAGAAACCGTTTCGGGCGGCTCAAATGCTGGATGCGATCAGTGCGTTGTCATGACTTGCACAAAAGCAGCAGGTCGAAATATTGAATTTTCTGTAAACTTTATGTTAATTGCTATTAGCATATCGATGGTCGGGCGGTATTGGATCACGAAAAGGTTTACAAATGTCACAATCCAGCATGGATGCTTTGAGCGAAACGAAGGAAGTCATTGAGGGTCTGATTGTCTACCTCGAGGCAGTGCGAAAGAATGAACAACTGCCAGCGGACCATCAAACGCTGCGCGTTGCGGAAATGTTGGCAGAGTGTGTGAGTAAAATCGAGACATCGCCTGTCAGACCTTTCTCAGTGTTACCCCGGCGGCAAGGTTCCCCTAGTTTTGCGCGGAGTCCTTGGGGTTAGATTTTTGGCCTTGGGTGGCCATCTTATCCGTCAGGTTTCTACGCAAAAACGCCATCAGGCTCAGATTTTCCAAGGGTAAATGTGGCCTGCGCCGGTTGTGATCTTCTCGCTCTTTGATCATTGCTATGACCTGTATGCCTGTGAAACGTGCCTTCGTTTGCCTGTCCTTTTGAAGCTCTGTAGGAATTTGGCTGACGATCAAATCAACCAACAGCTTATGAGGCGCCATGCGCCGAACTTTTCGCCAAGCGTCATATCGCGACTGACGGCTGGACTCGGCGCGATCTGTCTACTCGTCCCCACCTCTGGGGTATGCGCCGTTTCGGGCCCATTGATTTGACGGGTTCCTGGCCAGTGATTGGCTTGGGATGATCCGCCAGAATTTTTGATTGGAGGGTCTGATGGCGGATGGTGGTGAAG
>JBLHUT010000031.1:0-19034 GCA_047629975.1 Paracoccaceae bacterium | reverse complement strand
GCGCACTTTGCGTGATCTGCACATCGGCGCGCAACTTGTACAGACCCAGCCGTTGGGCGAGGCCTGCGGCCTGATCTGCGGCGACATCCAATCCGATAGCCTCCGGCAACGGGACCATCAGGAAATCCACAAGGAATTTACCTTGCGGCGACAACAAGGCGGCATAGACCAGCCCCTGCTCCAACTTGCCCACATCATTGGTGACCAGCCCTTGCAGGAAATGCACCCTGTCCGCGCCGGACACCTCGAGTAAAACGCGCGTGGCGGCATGTTCACCGGTCATAGAATTCTCCTTGGTCGGGGGCGTGGGACGGGGGGCGTGAGACTGGGGGGTATGTGGGACGGTCTTGATAGGGACAGGGCGTGATAGGAACGGGTGCGTGGGTTCGGGCTGTGGGTCTGGATAGCGTGCCGTGTTGCGTGGTATATGGGAGGCGTCAGTCGGTGTTACCAGTGTCGAATTGCAGCGCATGCAGGCGGGCATAGGCCCCGCCGCGCGCAAGCAACGCGTCGTGGGTGCCTTGTTCGACGACACGGCCCTGCTCCATCACGATGATCTTGTCGGCGCGCCGCACAGTCGAGAGCCGGTGCGCGATGACAAGTGTCGTGCGCCCCTCTGCGAGTGTCTCCAGCGCGCGCTGGACCAGTTGTTCGGACTGCGCATCAAGCGCCGAAGTCGCCTCGTCGAGCAACAGGATCGGCGTGTCGCGCAGCACCGCGCGCGCAATGGCCACCCGCTGTCTTTGCCCCCCCGACAGCGCCGAGCCCCTTGGTCCGGCGGTCGTTTCAAGCCCGGCGGGCAATCCGGCGACGAACGTCGAGATCTGTGCCGCCTCCAGGGCGCGCTCAAGTCGGGCGTCGGTCACATCGCGGCGCCCCAAAAGGATGTTCTCGCGCAGGCTTTCATCGAACAAAAGCGCGTCCTGGGTGACCATCGAAAACTGCGCCCGCAGCTCCACAGGGTCCAGTTGGTCAATCGCCACGCCACCCAGACTGACGCGCCCGCCATCGGGTTCGGCAAGTCGGGTCAGGATGTTGAAAATAGTGCTTTTTCCGGCCCCCGAGGGGCCAACGATTGCTGTGGTCTTGCCTGCTTGTGCAACAAAACTGGTGCCCTGCAACACGGGTACATCGCCGTAGTTCAGTGTGACATCGTCAAGCACCAGATCGCCACTGGCCGCAGGCAACGGCACGGGTTTGGAGGCAACTTTCAGGGTGGGTTCGGTGTCGAACATCTCGCGCAGGCGACCAACGCTGACGGCGGCGGCCTGCCAGTGGCCCGAAATGGTGCCCAGTCTGCGCAGAGGATCAAAGGCGAGGGCCATGGCCGTGAAAAAGCTCATGAATTCACCGACTGTCTTTGTGCCGTCGATGATCTCGGAGCCGCCATAAATCAGCACGCCGCAAAAGCCGATGCCGGTCATGATATCGACCAATGCAGGGATCAACGCACGCCCCAGACCTGCCTGCACGTCTGCGGTGATCCGTTCGTCGGCCAGCTTGCGGTACCGGCCCGTCTGATACGCCTCGAGCGCGTTGAGTTTGACCGGAGCGATGCCGTGGAAAATCTCGTCCAGCCGCGTGGTCATGGAAACGGCCACCCGGCGCGAGACAAGCGTGGTGCGGCGCACGTATCGCTGTGCCAGAATGGTCGGCAGAACCATGATCGGCGTGCCCAACATCGCCACCAGCGTCCATTGCCAATCGATCCAGATTACCACCGCTAGCAGGGACAAAAGCGCCACTACATCGCGCCCGATGCCCGAGATCACCACGCTTGCGACCTGTCCCAATGCCTGGGAATCGCCGTTGACCCGCTCGATCAGCGCGCCGGGGGGGTGGGCTTGATGAAACAGCGTATCCAGCTTCATCAAATGCCCAAGCACCTGTGTCTGGATGTTGAACACCACTTGCGCGCCGATCTTTGTCAGAACAACCTTCTGACCGACCGAAGTCACCGCGCGCAGCACGAATATCCCAAAGATCATGCCCCCGACCCAACCGATAGCAGCGCGCTCGCCGGCGATGAATACCGTGTCAAACATCGGTTTCATCATGTAGCTGAGCAGGCCCATCATCGACCCTTCGATCGCCATCAATACACCGGCAACCGCGATCAGCACCCAATGCCGCCCGAGATAGCCGCGCCAGAGCCAGCCAAAAAGGCCAGTGTCGTGTGACGGCTGCGGGGAAGGGGGCACGGGGGCGGTCATCCGGTCATACCCCCCAAGGTTTCGGCGTGTTTGTGGGTAAAACTGCGCATCATGGCGTCCGTGTCATATTCGGTTGCGAACCACGTCTCCAAATCAATCGGGCTTCCGGCGTTTCGGGCCTTGGATACATCAAGGATGTGATCGCACACACCTGTCATGGATGCGTTCACGTGCAGGAATTTGAAGCCGAGCTGGCGCGCGACGCTGCGCCCCTCGATCGCGATCAGTCCGGCACAGTTTGCGCCACTTTTGCAGTGGGACAGCCGCGGGCGGGGCAACGTGCGCAATTTGTGGATCAGATCAAGGTATTCCTCACGCAAGGCAGAGCGCCCCGAGTACATCTTGGCAACCACAAGCTCCAGTACGGGGCACTCGCAGGCCTCTTTTTCAAAGATCCACGGCGCAAAAGCACTGTTCCCGTGCAGGTTGAGCACAGTCTTGATGCCCATTGCCGCGCAATTCTCCAGCCGGGCGGGACCGGGACGATTCGAGCGGTAGACACGGGGAGCGACCGGATAGAAATTCGTCCAGAAGCGGCGCAGCCACGCGTGATCGAACAGATGGAAATGCCACCACGCCTGCCGCCGCGGCTTTTTCGTGGACAGGTCAGTGCCGAAAGACATGCGCAGGCTGCGTTCGAATGTTTTCGGCTGTATGCTCAGCGAAGGTGTCATGAAAGGGCCATACCGCAGGATTGGTTCGGGGTGGATCAGCGCCTCCTATCGCGAAAGCGCCTTCAAGGGCAAGCCGCGTGGTATCGGGCGATGGCGGTGGCTTCCGCAGAACACGGGTCAAACGAGGCGATTGACCCTGTAACGCCCGCGACTTACCAGTGTTGCGATCATAACGGAGTATGCCCCCATGTCTTTGTCCAACGGAACCCATTACCTTGCCATTCCCGGCCCGTCTGTCGTCCCTGATGCTGTGCTGCGGGCGATGCACCGGGCGGCGCCGAATATCTATTCGGGTGCCTTGCCAGAGATGGTCAACGGGATCATTCCCGATCTCAAGAAAATTGCCCGTACCGAACATCACGCCGCGATTTATATCTGCAACGGCCACGGTGTGTGGGAAGCCGCGTTAAGCAACACCCTGAGCCGGGGCGATACGGTATTGTCGTTGGCGACGGGTATGTTTTGTCATGGCTGGGCAGATATGGCCGAGGAAATGGGCATCATCACCCGGCGGATCGATTTTGGCAAACGCAGTGCGATTGATCTGGTCCGTGTCGAAGAAGCCCTGCGTGCCGACACCGCCCATGTGATCAAATCGGTGCTGGCGGTTCAGGTGGACACCTCGACCTCGATCCGGAACGATATTGCCGCGCTGCGAGGGGTGATCGACAAGGTCGGGCATCCGGCGCTTTTGATGATCGATTGCATTGCCTGTCTGGCGGTTGATGCCTTTGAAATGGATGCCTGGGGTGTGGATGTGATGGTGACGGGGTGCCAAAAAGGCCTGATGACGCCGCCGGGATTGGGGTTCGTCTTTTACAACGACAAGGCCGACCGCGCCCGCGATACGGCTGATCTAAAGACACGTTACTGGGATTGGCGTCCGCGCACGGACCCCGAGATGTTTTATCAGTATTTCTGTGGCACGGCGCCAACGCATCACCTTTACGGCTTGCGCGTGGCGCTTGACATGCTGCTTGAGGAAGGTCTGGAGAACGTCTGGGCGCGCCATGCGCTTTTGGCTCAAGGCATCTGGGCGGCTTTTGATGCTTGGGGCATTCTGGATGCAGACGCCGGCACAAAAGGTCCGTTGCAGTTGAATGTTGCCGATCCGGCCTTGCGTAGTCACGCGGTCACCAGCCTGTCGATCGGCGCGCCGCACGGGACGGCGTTGCGCGAATGGGTGACGGCGCACGCAGGTCTGACCCTCGGGATCGGTCTGGGTATGGCAACCGAACAGGACCCCCGTTCGGACGGCTTTTTCCGGCTGGGTCACATGGGTCATGTCAACGCGCAGATGGTCATGGGGGCACTTGGTTCGATTGCATCGGGCCTCAAGGCGCTTGATATCCCGCACGGTGCGGGGGGCCTCGAAGCAGCCGCCGCAGTGTTTGCCAAGGCTTGAATGTTGAAACCCCTTGCGCGGTCGCGACCTGCTGTGTTGAAGGTGCGGATGGATCCAGAATGCACCTTTCGCAACAGCAGTTCGCGATGCTCGATTTTATGTCGTCAAGAAAAGAGGCAAGCGATCAGTTGACGCCGGGTCGATACCGTTGCGGAACCAAAGACGGCAGCGCCTGCTTCCCCTGGGGCGACGACGGTCCCGATCCGGCGCGAAGGACCGGTTCGATCCTGGCAAGGCCCTGTCGCAATACCAGCCCGCGCCACAAGGTGATCCTTGGTGTCCGACATTTGCCTGACGGGGATTGCCCTGCGTCAGTTCAGTAACCTTTTTGGACGGTTGCGCATCGTGCGAACGTGCGCGCCAGTCGCTAAAGGGCGCGCCAGCCGATATCGGATCTGAAAAACCCCTCGGGCCAGTCGACAGCGTGGGTCAGGGCATAGGCGTCTGCCCGGGCCTGTTCCAAGGTCGAGGCGCGTGCAGTGGCATTCAGAACCCGTCCACCCGTGGCAAGGGTCCGGCCGTTTTCATCGCTGGTTCCAGCGTGAAAGGTCATCTGGTTGCTGCTTTCGGGCAGCTTGTCCAACCCGTTGATAACACTGCCCTTGGTGTAGGCGCCGGGGTAGCCCTTGGTTGCAAGAACCACGCTTAAGGCATGGTCGTCGGCCCAATGGACCTGCATCCCTGCCAGTCGCTCTTCGGCACAGGCCTGAACGAGGTCAAGCACCTGCCCGCCCAACCGCATCATCAGGACCTGACATTCAGGATCCCCGAAGCGGGCGTTATACTCGACAAGCCTCGGTGCGCCGTCCTTGATCATCAGACCGGCGTAAAGCACCCCGCGGTAAGGTGTGCCGCGTCGGGCCATTTCGGCCATCGTGGGGCGGATGATCTGCTCCAGCGCGGCCTCGGCGATGGCATCGGTCAAAACGGGAGCGGGGGAATACGCCCCCATGCCGCCGGTGTTGGGGCCGGTGTCGCCGTCGCCCACGCGTTTGTGGTCTTGTGCTGTGCCGATGGCCAGCACGTCCTTGCCGTCGCACAGCACAAAAAAGCTGGCCTCTTCGCCGTCCATGAATTCTTCGATCACGACCTCGGCGCCGGCGGCCCCGAACGCCCCTGAGAACATCTCGTCGATGCCGGCAAGGGCCTCGGCCTCTGTCATGGCCACGATCACGCCTTTTCCCGCGGCCAGCCCGTCTGCCTTGACCACGATCGGCGCGCCGTGTTGGCGGATATAATCCTTGGCGGGCGCGCTTTCGGTAAACCGTGCCCAAGCGGCGGTGGGGGCACCGCAGGCATCACAGATTTCTTTTGTGAACCGCTTGGAGGCCTCAAGCTTGGCTGCCTCCGCCGAGGGGCCAAACGCGAGAATGCCCGCCTCGGTCAACCTGTCGGCCACACCGGCCGCCAGCGGGGCCTCGGGGCCGATCACCACGAAATCGACGGCGTTTTCCTCGGCAAAGGTCACAACCGCGCCGCCGTCGCAAATATCCAGATCCGCACATTCAGCAAGCGCCGCAATCCCGGCATTGCCCGGTGCGACGATCATCCGGTCGCATTTCGGGTTCTGCTTGATCGCCCATGCCAGCGCATGTTCACGGCCACCACCGCCTAGGATCAGAATATTCATGTGCGCGCTCCGCTTGGTCTTTGCCTGCCGGCGTTCTAAGGTTTGCCAGCACGCAGTACAAGGCAAGACGATGGACCTGTTGGACGACGATTTCGAGGATGATTCGGGAAAAGACCAAGGCGGGAATGCGCCTGAATTCTCGGTAAGCGAGATTTCCGGGGCGATAAAGCGCACGATCGAGGGCGAGTTTGGTCATGTGCGCGTGCGAGGAGAGCTGGGTCGGGTCAGCGTGGTACGCTCGGGGCATATGTATCTTGATCTGAAAGACGACCGGTCGGTTTTGTCCGGGGTCATCTGGAAAGGCGTCGCTGCGCGGCTTGCCACCCGCCCCGAAGAGGGCATGGAGGTGATCGCCACCGGCAAGCTGACAACCTTTGGCGGGCAATCCAAGTACCAGATGGTGATCGAGGATATCGCTCCGGCGGGTGTTGGCGCTTTGATGGCGATGCTCGAAAAGCGCAAGGCGGCACTTCAGGCGGAGGGGCTGTTTTCACCGCAGCGCAAGCAGGCCCTGCCGTATCTGCCCGAAGTTATCGGGGTGGTGACATCGCCCACGGGGGCAGTGATTCGCGATATTTTGCACCGGTTGCGGGACAGGTTCCCGCGCAAGGTGCTGATCTGGCCCGTCACGGTGCAGGGGCCACGCTGTGCCGCAGACGTGGCCGCGGCGATCAAAGGGTTCAACGAGATGACGCCGGGCGGGGCTTTGCCGCGGCCTGATTTGTTGATTGTGGCGCGAGGCGGCGGCTCGATCGAGGATCTTTGGGGTTTCAACGAAGAAATCGTCGCACGGGCAGTGGCAGCAAGCGCCATTCCGCTGATCTCGGCGGTGGGGCATGAAACCGACACGACGCTGATCGACTTTGTCTCGGACAAGCGGGCACCGACGCCGACGGCGGCGGCGGAACTGGCGGTGCCGGTGCGGCTTGACCTTCTGGCGTGGGTTGACGGGCAGGGCGCGCGACTGTCGCGGGCTTCGGTGAATGCGGTTGTGTTGCGCCGCCAACGGCTGCGCGATCTTGTGCGCGCGTTGCCGCGCCCTGAAACGCTGGTGGCGCAATCGGCGCAACGGTTGGACCTGTGGGGTGAACGGTTGCCACGGGCGCTTCAAACGGGCGTGCAAACCCGAAAACTGCGGCTGAGCGGCCCGGCTTCGGCCTTGCGCCCGGCGTTGTTGCACGCGGTTGTGCGCGGCGCGCGCGAAGGGGTGTCCGGCACTGCGCGGCGGCTTGATCCGGCGATGGCGCGCCAGATTTCAGACCGTTTGCGACAACTTGATGCCACCGCGTCACGCTTGCGGATCGGTTTGGTCCAGCAAGAGGCCGCGCGCAAGCGCACCGATCTGACCCGATTGACCAAGCGGTTTTCAGAGGCCGCCCAAACCGGTCAGCGACAACGGCGCGATCACCTGTCGGCCCTCGAACGGCTGCGCCGGACTTTGGGCTACGCGGCAACACTCGAGCGCGGCTATGCTGTCGTGCGCACCAAAAAAGGGGTTGTGACGACGCACAAGGCCGCAAGTGCGGCTGTCACGCTCGAGATCGAATTTGCGGACGGACGACTCAATGTTGCCCCGTGCGAGGTTGCCCCGTGCGAGGGCGGCAGTGGACCCGCGCCGGTAACCACGCCCGCCAAACCGCGCAAGGCACCGGCAAAACGGCCCAAGCCGGAGCAGGGCAGCCTGTTTTAAGCGGGCTGAACCGGTTGCCTGATCCTAGCTGCAAATCGCTTGTGCGGTTTCGCCAAAGCTTTTCCAGCGCAGCCAGAAACGTTCGTTGCTGGAACGATCGGATTGGCGGATGTCCTGTGCGCTTTGGGGGTCGCGAAAAAACTTTGCGCCGCGCTTTTGGTCGCCTTTGGTCAGGGTGCGGTTGGCCACCGATTGAATGCAACCGCAAAGCGCAATGGTTGATGCGCGCCGGTCGGATTGCAGGCAGGCGCGGCGGATGTCGTCGGCGGGGGCCTGCGTCGGGATAAAAGCCATGCCGAGAGCAGCCAGCAAAAGCCCGAAAGTGAGATGTTTCATTTAAGCCTCGTATACTGCACGGAGTGTTCGGGTCATTTTTGACCTCATTTTCTTAAAAATTTATCTATGAGGCAATGCTGCCATGCAGCTGCGATTCCATCAAGTCTGTTAAATGGCGACCGGTATTGCCTGTGCCCGAATGTGGCGGAGTTGCGCCAATCGGCGTCTTGCGGGGGTGTAAACCGACAGGCGCGGCGCTTTATCACGGATGACGCGGCATTCATAAGCGCGCACCCCATTGACCGTTCCCCGAATCCCTTACATATCCCTCTTATGACAAAGCTTTCGAACATCCGGAACTTCTCGATCGTGGCACACATTGACCACGGTAAATCCACTCTGGCGGACCGACTCATTCAGTTGACCGGAACCGTCGCCGCACGTGACATGAAAGAGCAGATGCTCGACAGCATGGATATCGAGCGGGAGCGGGGCATCACGATCAAGGCCAACTCGGTGCGCATCATCTATCCTGCAAAGGATGGCGAGACGTATATCCTCAATCTGATCGACACTCCCGGTCACGTGGATTTTGCCTATGAGGTCAGCCGCTCGATGCGCGCTGTCGAAGGCTCGCTTCTGGTTGTCGATGCCTCCCAAGGGGTCGAGGCGCAAACTCTGGCCAACGTGTATCAGGCGCTGGATGCGGACCACGAGATCGTCCCCGTGCTCAATAAAGTCGACCTGCCTGCGGCGGATTGTGACCGTGTCGCCGCCCAGATCGAGGATGTGATCGGCATCGATGCCTCTGACGCAATCCGGATCAGTGCAAAGACCGGCATCGGTATCCCCGATGTGCTTGAGGCGATTGTGACACGCCTGCCCGCGCCCACGGGCGACCGTGATGCGCCGCTCAAGGCGATGCTGGTGGACAGCTGGTACGACAGCTATCTCGGGGTGGTCGTTATGATCCGCGTTATGGACGGTGTCATCCGCAAGGGCGACCGGATCCGGATGATGCAGACCGGAGCGATCCATCCGATTGACCGGCTGGCGGTGCTGACCCCGCAAATGGTGAGCATCGATGAGCTTGGTCCGGGCGAAATCGGCGTTCTGACGGCCTCGATCAAACAGGTGCGCGACACGCGGGTGGGGGACACGATCACTCATGACAAGCGGCCCTGCACCACGGCATTGCCGGGCTTCAAGCCTGCGCAGCCGGTTGTGTTTTGCGGATTGTTTCCGGTGGACAACGCCGAATTCGAGGATATGCGCGATGCGATCGAAAAGCTTGCGCTGAATGATGCGTCGTTCAGCTACGAGATGGAAACGTCGGCGGCGCTGGGTTTTGGCTTTCGCTGCGGTTTTCTAGGGTTGTTGCACCTCGAGGTGATCCGCGACCGGATCGAGCGCGAGTACCAGATCGACCTGATCACGACCGCGCCGTCGGTCATCTATAATGTCCACATGAAAGACGGGACGATGCATGAATTGCATAACCCCGCCGACATGCCCGACCTGACCTTTGTGGAGCACATCGAAGAGCCACGCATCAAGGCGACGATCCTTGTGCCGGATGAATACCTTGGGGATGTTTTGAAACTTTGTCAGGACCGCCGCGGAATCCAGAGCGACCTGACCTATGCGGGCGCGCGGGCGATGGTTGTTTATGACCTGCCGCTCAACGAAGTTGTGTTCGACTTTTATGACCGGCTGAAATCGGTGACAAAGGGCTATGCCAGCTTTGATTACCAGATGATCGGTTACCGTCAGGACTTTCTCGTAAAGATGCAGATATTGGTTAATGACGAGCCTGTGGATGCGTTGTCGATGATGGTGCACCGCGATCGTGCCGATGGGCGAGGTCGTGCGATGGTCGAAAAGCTCAAGGAACTGATCCCGCGCCACATGTTCAAAATTCCGATTCAGGCGGCAATCGGGGGGCGTGTGATTGCGCGCGAAACCTTGTCGGCGATGCGCAAGGACGTGACGGCCAAATGTTATGGCGGCGATGCGACCCGAAAGAAGAAGCTGCTTGAAAAGCAAAAGGCCGGTAAAAAGAAAATGCGCCAGTTCGGAAAGGTCGAAATCCCTCAGGAGGCCTTTATCAACGCGCTTAAAATGGATGGATAAGGGGCTGGACCACAGGGTTCCGGGGTTGGTTTTCTTCGAAATCCGGCCTTTTGTTCTATGATTTGTCCGTTGTGTACACACGAAGGCTCGTTGGCTGCGTTATCGGTCGAGGGCGGCCCGTCAGGAGCGTCAGTTGACGTTTGCGATCTGTGCAAGGATCAGATCGCAGGTGCGCCGGATCCTGTGCATTGGCGCGGGCTTGCCACTGCGATGTGGTCTGAACAGCCGGAGGTTCAGGTGATGGCCGTGCGGATGCTGCGGCGTCTTTCCGATCATGACTGGGCGCGCGATTTGCTTGACCAACTTTATCTTGATCCAGAAACCCGCATTTGGGCGGATAACGTGGTGGAGACACTCACGCACCGCGACGCGAACGGTGTGGTGTTAGCCCGTGGTGACACGGTTGTGTTGATCAAGGATCTGACAGTGAAAGGCGCCGGTTTTACGGCCAAACGGGGCACGGCTGTGCGGAGTATTTCACTGGTTGCCGACAATGCGGCCCATATCGAAGGGCGCGTCGAAGGGCAGCGCATCGTGATTCTGACGGAATTTGTCAAAAAGAAGCCCTGAGAATTCGCCCCCACCCTGCCATCGGCTTGCTGGAGGGTGCACCTTTTACCTGCCGCTTTCGAGACCCCCTGTGATGCCGACCGATCCCGATCTCCTTACAATCAGAGCGGCCTGTGCCCGTGACGGCGCAGCCATTGCGCACATCGATGCCGAGGGTCTGGCAACCGGGCACGCGAGTTTTCGCGAACAGGTGCATACATGGCAGACATGGGATGACAGTTATGAAGACGGCCTGAAGCTGGTCGCCGAAGTCTCGGGACAGGTTGCAGGCTGGGCCGCGCTCTCGCGCGTATCCGCCCGCCACGTCTATTCCGGTGTGGGGGAGGTGAGCATTTATGTGTCGTCACGGTTTGGCAACAAAGGCGTCGGGCGCGCGCTTTTGAAGGGGCTGGTCGATGTTTCGGAGCAGCACGGCTATTGGACGCTTGTCGCACAGGTCTTTCCCGAGAATACCGGAAGCCTGTCGCTTCATGAAGGTACGGGTTTCCGCCGAATTGGCCTGAGAGAAGGGCTGGGGCGCATGAACTATGGCCCGATGGCGGGGCAATGGCGCGATGTTGTCTTGCTGGAGCGGCGCAGTATCCTCACCGGACAAAACTGAGGCTGTAACTGCCACAGCTGTGGTGTTGGGGGTGGGGCCGTCATGATGTTCAGCCGCTGACAGACCGCTTGGAAAAAGGTGGTGGCATCAATTCAATCGTTATCCGATGTGCCCGCTCCGGCTCCGGCGATGCGTGACGCGTCTGTTGCAGGGGCATAGGTGTTTTGGGCCAGCTCCTCCAGTATTGCCCAGTCGGCGGGGTCGATGTCTTGTCCGGTATCTGGCGTGATCAACACAGGAAGGTCCGGATTGGGCGCGATTTCGAAAACGACCTTTTGGGTCATCGCGGTGTCGACAAGCGCGCCGTAAAGAACGCCGTTGTCACAGCACAACGTCCCGTTGGAAAAGCGGAGCAGGACCGGTTGCAGGATCATTCCACTCAGCCCGCCGACAAATGCGGCCAGAATCACCGGATCGCGTGTCGGGCCAAAGGTGACCGGATGTTGCGCGCGTGTTTTTGCGCGGTCCAACAAAGCCGCCCCGCCGTGCAGCGGACAGATCGGAGCGTCACTTGACCAGACCGGCTTGCTCGTATCTAACCGCCTGCCGTCCGGTTTTTGCAATGTGCGGGCCATCAGGGCGACCCCCGGCAAGCCTTGTTTGCTCAGCCAGCGCGCGGCAAAGCCCGCCTCCTCGGCGATGCCCCAACTGCATCCACTTCCGCGCGCGGCACGTTTTGCCATCGATTGGATTTCGTTCAGGGAAAACCGCTGTATCACAGCGGATAGGCCCAGTCGTCGTGCATCGGGTCCATCGTGGCAAGCTCGTCGGGAAGGGGGGCGAACCGGAACATGTTTATCCGGACCCAGCGGTCCGATCGCGGATCGAAATGGCCGGCTCCAAAGAACGACAGCTTGCAGCGCAGCATGTCGATCGGCTGCATCGCGGCGTGAACTGTGTTGTCGTGCAATTCGCCATACGGCAGCGCGTCACATAATTGGGCGCGGCGTGCGGCGTGGCGGTGCTCGGGATGGGCCAGCAGAACGTCGGCCAACAGGGCCTTTTCGGGCCATGTGCCCAGACACTTATCAAGCGCAGCCATGTCGCGCGCCGGTGCAAGCGGTTGCTCGTAAGGTGCGATGGGCTCAAGCGCCCGCTCTCCCAGTCGCGGTTCAAGCTTTTCCGCCGAGACATACCAGACACGTGCGGTCTGTTCTGCGGCGTGCCAGTCGATATCAAGCGCCCAGCCGTATTGCCGGGTCAGAAGTGCGCGCATCTGTCCGGCTGACACTGCGCCGTCAATGCGCGCAGGCGGTGTGTCACTGGCCATTGACGTCGCAAGATCATCGACCAAGCTGCCGTGCGGCTCGATCATCAGCGACACGATCTGCTCCTGTGCATCCTCCTCCAGATGTGCCTGGGCCCAAAGAAAAAGCCCGTCCCACGATCGAGGTGTGTCGTTGGTGGAATCCAGATGCGCCTTGAAAAGCGTCAGATCCGCCCTGAGCGTGGTCAGCCTGACCTGTTGTCCGGCGTGATCAGAGGTCCAGAGGTCGGCATTGCGACGGGCACGGTCCAGAAGTCTTTCGAACCGTGGCATCATCGCGGTATCAGGCAGGTTGCGCACCCTTGCCAGCGCGGTTTCGCGGGCCATGATCCAGTTGTTCAGCAAATCGGGGTGATTGATCAGAAAAGGCGCCATGCCCAGCCCGGTGGAGTTGCCGATACCAAGCCTGCGCCGCAGCGCAGGGTCAAGCCCGACAGCCCCCGCACCGCCCTTTGCCCGCGCCATGTGATTGACAAGCCGCCCGACAAAGTCGCGGATCAGGTAAACCGTCAGCATTTCAACCTGAAACGGGGCGGCACATTCGGGACGCCTTGCGATATCTTCACGGTCGGCCGCCCCGAATTTGCCAGAGCCGTAAACCGCGGTGGTGCGCATCAGATATCCGATACTGTCGATCAGATCCGCGTCGGGTTGGTTGCCGGATGCAAGTTTCCCCACGACATGATCCCACAGCCGTACCGATCGGTTCGCGCGCGCCAGTGTCAATTCATGTTGGCTGATGCGACCGGCTTCCTGCAAGGGCACGTTGCGTGACAGCCGCTTGATGTCCTGGGCCGTCGGGACCCCGTCGAACAAGGTAAACGTGGCATCCCACGCCGTCGCAATGACCCTGTCGGAGCGCTGCGCGGCGGGCAGGTCATGGGCAAAGGCGACCAGTGAATAGCTGCGTTCGGGGCCGTGGGCACACAAGACCGCATGGCCCACGCCAGAGGCGTCGATGTCGAACACCGGCACCTCGAATCGCCACTGTTCCGAGGCCATGCGCCGCAGCAATATCCGCATGAACGAAAGCCGCGACTGGTGCAGCGCGCCCAGACGCGACAGGCGCATCACCTGTGCGGGGTCACGCCGCGAAACCGGCGGCAGGGGGCGCGGTGCGCGGGTGTCGGGGGCCTGAGGGGTCATCGGGGTTCAAATCCTTCGTCGTAGAATCGCAGCCAGTTGTCACCCATGATCCCGCTTACCTCTGCGTCTGACAATCCTGTTGTGCGCAAGCCTTCGGTCAGACCGGGAAAATCGCGGTTGTCGTTGAACCAGACGGGCATGGGTGGAAATCCGGGGGATGTGGCCGAGCCTTCGCCGTAATCCACCACCTTGGACCAGCGTCCGACCCGCATCCATTCGACAACACTGTCGGGGTGGTCCTGACACAGGTCGCTGCCGATCCCAAGATGCTCTGGCCCCAGATGTTCGGCCGTTCGGGCGATCATGGTGCAGAAATCATCGAGCGTGCAGTCGGATTTTCCCTTCAGGTGGTGGGGATACAGCGAAAATCCCAGCATTCCACCAGACTCTGCCAGAGCCTCCAGCACGGTGTCCGACTTGTTGCGCAGGGCAGGCTGCCAGCGGGCGGGGTTGGCGTGGGTGATGGCGATGGGACGGGTAGAATGCGCGATCGCCTCAAGCGTGCTGCGGTCGGCTGAATGGCTCATGTCGACGATCAGGCCGACACGGTTCATTTCCGTGATCACCTGCTTGCCCATGCGGGTCAGGCCGGGGTCTTCGTCTTCGTAGCATCCGGTCGCAAGCAGGGACTGGTTGTTGTAACTCAGCTGCATGAAACGCGCGCCCAGCATGTGGGCAATCTCGACCAGCCCGATGTCGTCCTCGATGGGGGAGGGATTCTGGAAGCCGAAAAAGATCGCGGTGCGGCCTGTTTCACGTGCGCGGCGCACGTCGTCACCGGTGCGGCCAAGAAAAATCAGATCTGGAAATTGCTCGAACCAGCGGTTCCAACGCTCGACCTGGAGCACCATTTCACGAAAGGTTTCGTGATACGCGATGGTGACATGAACCGCGTCCAACCCGCCGGCACGCATCTGCCGGAAGATTTTTTCCGACCAGTTCGCATATTGCAGCCCGTCAATATTATATCCCATGCGCCCCCCGCTGAATGCCTCAGGACTATGCTGCCCGAAGGCGTGCCGCGTCAATCATGACATTTGCCCAAAAGAGATGTCGCAAGCCCCTTGCGCATCCTGTGTGGGCAGTGTTCGAATGCGTCCAATCGCAGGCGGGGTCCAAATCTGCCTGCAACGGCGTAAAGGGAGATAAAGAATGGCGCTTAAAAAACTGGCATTGGCCGTATCGGCTGCGGCATTGGCTGCGGCAGCACTGGCAACCGGCGCAGGGGCCGAAGGGCATGGCGGCAAGGTGAAGGTCGGCATGATCACCACCCTTTCGGGGGGCGGTGCGGGGCTTGGCATCGACGTGCGTGACGGCTTTATGCTGGCGGCAAAGATGGCTGGCAACGACAACCTCGAGGTCGTGATCGAGGATGACCAGCGCAAGCCGGATGTCGCGGTGCAACTCGCTGACAAGTTGATCCAATCGGAAAAGGTCGATGTATTGACCGGTATCATCTGGTCGAACCTTGCGATGGCGGTTGTGCCGTCGGCAACTGCACAGGGCAAATTCTATCTCTCTCCGAATGCGGGGCCGTCGCAGCTTGCCGGTAAGGGGTGCAGCCCGCTGTATTTCAACGTAGCGTGGCAGAACGACAACCTGCACGAAGCGGCAGGGGCCTATGCCAACAGTGCAGGCTTTGCGAATTCGTTCATCCTTGCGCCGAACTATCCGGCCGGCAAGGATGCCCTGACGGGGTACAAGCGTCTTTACGAGGGCGCGCTGGCGGGTGAGTTGTTCACCAAACTGGGGCAGACGGATTATGCCGCCGAGATTGCCCAGATCCGCGCAAGTGGTGCCGATAGCGTGTTCTTCTTCCTGCCCGGCGGCATGGGGATTTCGTTCCTCAAGCAATATGCCGGAAGCGGTGTGGACATTCCCGTGATCGGACCTGCGTTCAGCTTTGATCAGGGGATTTTGCAGGCCGTCGGTGCCGCAGCTTTGGGCGTGAAAAACACCTCGCAGTGGAACAAGGACATTGATAACGCCGCGAACAAGGCATTTGTCGCGGGCTTTGTCGCGGAATACGGGCGCCTGCCATCGCTTTATGCGTCGCAGGGGTACGACACTGCGAACCTGTTGCTGTCTGCGATGGCAAAGGCCGATGTCGCCGACACGGCCGCGTTTCAGGCGGCACTCGAGGCGGCTGATTTTGCTTCGGTGCGCGGCAAGTTCAAGTTCGCGAACAACCACCACCCCATTCAGGATATCTTTGTGCGCGAAGTCATTCAGGAGGGCGACGTGTTCACCAACAAGATCATTGCCACAGGTCTGAGCGATCATAGCGACGTCTACGCCGCTGATTGCCCGATGTAGTCACAAAGGATACGGGTCGGGCAATCGTCCGACCTGTTTTGCGCGATGTCACTCATTTTATTTATCGAACAGGTGCTGAACGGGCTTCAGCTTGGTGTTATGCTGTTTTTGATGGCGGCGGGGCTGACGCTTGTGTTCGGAGTGATGGGGTTGATCAACCTTGCGCATGGGTCGCTTTACATGATCGGGGCCTTTGCGGCGGCGGCCGTCGCGGGGGCGACGGGGTCTTTCGTGCTGGGTCTGGGGGCGGCGCTGGCGGCGGCGGCGGCGGCAGGGGCGTTGGTCGAGTTGGTGGTGATCCGCCGGCTTTATGACCGGGATCATCTGGATCAGGTTCTGGCGACCTTTGCGCTGATCCTGATTTTCTCGGAGGGGACGCGTTGGGCGTTCGGGTCCTTTCCTCTGTATCTCGATGTGCCGTATTACCTGTCCGGGCCGGTGGCCCTTCCCGGCGGGATCCAGTATCCGCTGTACCGGCTTGCGATTCTGTTGGTCGGGCTTGTCGTGGCTTTTGGCTTGTTCGTGTTGATTTCCAGAACCCGGCTTGGCATTCGCATCCGTGCAGGCGCCGCGGACCGCGAGATGATTGCCGCGCTGGGCGTCGATATCTCGAAACTTTATACAATCGTTTTCGCGCTGGGGGCGGCGCTTGCGGGGTTGGCCGGTGCGCTGGTCGGCGCGATCCAGTCGGTACAGGTCGGCATGGGCGAGCCTGTGCTGATCCTGGCCTTTGTGGTCATCGTTATCGGTGGCATCGGGTCGATCAAGGGGGCGATGGTGGGGGCGATTCTGGTCGGGCTGACAGAGACCCTTGGCGGTGTGCTTTTGCCGATGGGCTTTGGCTGGTTCATGGAGGCATCTGCGGCGGCCTCGGTGGGGTCGGCGCTGGCTTCGATGGCGATTTATGTGCTGATGGCCTGCGTGCTGATCTGGCGACCATCGGGGCTTTACGGAACATCATGACCCGCGAAACGCTCTTCAATGTTGCAGTGACTGTGCTGCTTGTGGCCTTTCCGTTGTGGGCGTGGGTGACGGATGCGCCGTTTCTGATCACCCTGACGACCAAGGCGGTCATTCTGGCGCTGGCCGGTGTCGGGCTGAACATCGCGCTGGGGCAGGGCGGTCTGGTCAGCCTTGGCCACGCGGCATTCTTTGGTATTGGCGGTTATGCGATGGGCATCCTTGCCAGTCATGCGCAAAGTTATGTGCCACTTTTTGACGGGGTGATCGTGGTCGAGGGCACCAAGTCCATGCCGGTGATCTGGCTTGTGGCGGTTCTGGCCAGCGGGGTCGCGGCCCTTGCCATCGGGGCGTTGAGCCTGCGGACCTCGGGTGTCTACTTCATCATGATCACGCTCGCCTTCGGGCAGATGTTTTATTATTTCGCAATCAGCTGGCCGGCGTACGGCGGCGAGGACGGGTTGTCGATTTATGTACGCAACGGGTTTCCGGGGCTTAATACGCTTGATCCGGTGCAATTCTATGCCATCGCTCTGGTGGCTTTGTTTTTGGCGCTGGCCTTGTCGGCGCGGATTGCCGCGTCGCCGTTTGGTTTGGGGCTGAGTGCGGCGCGGCAAAACGAGGTGCGGGTCGAGACGGTGGGGATACGGCCCTATCACCTGCGACTGGTCGCGTTCACGCTGTCGGGGATGATCACCGGATTGTCGGGCGCGCTTTATGCCGATCTGAACCGCTTTGTCAGTCCGTCGATGCTGAACTGGCACACCAGCGGCGAGATTATCGTCTTTGTGATTCTGGGCGGTGTGGGGCGGCTTTATGGTCCTGTCGTGGGGGCGTGCCTGTTTATCGCGCTTGAACATTTGCTGGGCGGTATGAGTGAGTATTGGCAAATCTTCCTTGGGATCTTGCTGCTTGGGGTGGTGTTGTTCGCGCGCGGAGGGGTGATCGGTCTGGTGAGTGGACGGGCGGTGGCGCATGAGTGAACCGGTGCTGCGCCTTGAGGCGATTACCAAACGGTTCGGGGCTTTACTGGCCTCTGATGCGGTGTCGCTTGATCTGCGGGTCGGAGAAATCCACGCCCTGATCGGACCGAACGGGGCGGGGAAATCCACGTTGATCCAGCAGATTGCCGGCGGATTGCGCCCCGACGCAGGGCGCATCGCGTTTGACGGGCGCGATGTGACGGCGCTTGATACGGTGGCGCGGGCGCGTGCGGGTCTGTCGCGCACATTTCAGATCAGCGCGCTGCCGCCTGAATTGACAGTTTTGCAAAACGCCACGCTGGGGGCGCTTGGGGCTTGTGGCGGGGGCTTCGGGATGTGGCGGCGCGTGATGCGCGATACCGGCCTGCGGGCGCAGGCGGTTGCCGCGCTTGAGCGGGTCGGGCTGTTGGATCATCAAGGCACACGCACCGCTGATCTGTCGCATGGTCAGCGGCGCCAACTGGAGGTCGGGCTGGCGCTGGTACTGCGGCCAAAAGCGTTTGTGATGGACGAGCCGATGGCGGGGTTGGGCACCTCTGGCAGCAAGGATCTGACGCATTTGCTGGCCGGTTTGCGCGACGAGGCCCCGATATTGCTGGTCGAGCATGATATGGATGCGGTGTTTGCACTGGCCGACCGGATCAGCGTTCTGGTCGAGGGGCGGATCATTGCCACCGGCACTGCGGCCGAGATCCGTGCCGATGCCACGGTGCGGCGCGCCTATCTCGGGGATGCGGCATGAGCCTTTTGTCGCTGCAGCAGGTCACGGCGTTTTATGGCCCCTCGCAGGCTCTGTTCGATGTGTCGCTCGAGGTTGCCGAGGGCGAGGTTCTGGCCCTGATGGGACGCAACGGCATGGGCAAGACGACAACCATCCGCACGATCTGCCGGATGTTGCGGCATCGTGGCGGGCGGATTGCGTTTGACGGGTGCGATATTGCGGCCTTGCCGTCTTACCGCGTGGCACAAATGGGTGTGGGGCTGGTGCCGGAGGGGCGGCGCTGTTTTGCGACCCTGACCGTGGCCGAGAACCTGCTGGCGGCTGCACGCCCCGGAGACTGGGATTTTGCCCGCGTGGCCGAACTTTTTCCGCGATTGGAGGAGCGCCGGAGCCAGAAGGCCGCGTCTTTGTCAGGGGGCGAGCAGCAAATGCTGGCGATCGGGCGCGCG
>JBLHUT010000030.1:0-19381 GCA_047629975.1 Paracoccaceae bacterium | reverse complement strand
TGATCATCAACCTCGAAGAAGCCGGAGACCGGATATTCCTTTACGGGACAGATGCAACCAGCCTGCAATTCACCGGCGAAGGCGCCTCGGATTTCTGATCCAAGCCAAAAAAACAGCACATCATCTACGGGATACCGAAGTGTCCCACCAAAATCAAAAAAGGCTACCAAATGAATTTTCTGCGTTTGATTACAGTCGCCACAGCTTTGCTGGTTGCACCGGTCGCCCACGCCTCGACGTTGCACTCCGATACCGGAACGGTCTCTTTTGACTCAGGCGCCCTGTCATTTGCCGGCGACAGTTTCAGCAATGCCCTCGACATCATTGTCTCACTCTCTGGAACGGGAGAACTGAGCGACCCGACGGATTTTGATTTTGCTTTCCTTTCAGAGGCTTTCGAAAGTGTGCTCGGGCGCGCCCTGTCGATTTCATCAGTGTTTGATGCCGTGGGTGAGGATTCCATCACGTTGAGTTTCACCCCGACAACAGACGACACAGGCACCTACCCCGATCCGTTCTGGGTTGTGCTGACAGGCCAGTTTGGCACCGGGTTCGACGCGTTCACCGGTACAGACTCGGGTTTTGCGACGGTCGAAACTGTTGAACCTCTGTCGGAAATTCCGCTCCCGGCGAGCATGCTTTTGCTTGCGGCCGCGATTGGCGTGCTGCGTTTGCGCCGACGCCCCTGATCCCGTCTGCACGATCAGAAATCCGCACATTGTCGAACGGGATGCCAAAGTGTCCCACCAAAATCAAAGAAAGGGCAGCGAAATAAAATTTTTGCATTTGATTACAGCCGCCACAGTTCTACTGAGCGCACCGGTCGCTCACGCCATGACATTGCACTCCGACAACGGAATGGTTTCGTTTGACGCAGGCACCCTGTCGTTTACCAGCGACAACAGATTGACCAACCCCCTCGACATTATTGTGTCCCTGTCTGAAACGGGGCAACTGAACAACCCGACGGACATAGATTTCACTTACGTGTCAGCAACTTTGCAAAGAGTGAACGGGCGCGCCCTGTCTATTTTTTCGGTGTTCGATGACGTGGGTGAGGATTCCATCACGATGAGTTTCACCCCGACAACCGACGAAACCGGCACCTACACCGATCCGTTCTGGGTGGTTCTGACAGGCCAGTTTGGTACCGGGTTCGCCGCGTTCACCCCTACCAACTCGGGTTTTGCAACGGCCCAAACGGTCGAACCTATGTCGGTCGTTCCACTCCCGGCCAGCATCCTCCTGCTTGCCGCCGCGCTTGGCGTGCTGGGTTTGCGCCACCCCACCTGATCCCGTCCGCGAGGTCAGATATCACAGCAGCCCTTGGGGAGGTTCGGTTGCACACAGCCGTCATTGATCGGGCTTGTCCCGCTTCAGGCGCGTGCAGGGGATGAAAGCGCTCACTTGCTTACCCAAGCGGTCACGGCACGGGCAAAGGCGGCGATCAAAGAGGATGCAGTCAAGGCCATCGATCTGTTCACCAGAACCCACGACCCAAAGGACCCCGATGCGCCGCTGTGCAAACAAAATGGCCGTGAAAAGCTGATCATATTCATCGGCGTCCCCGTCCAAAGTTGCCAGAGCATCCGCACCAGAAATCCGGTCGAAGCCGCCTGTGCCGCAAATCCGTCATCGCACCAAGCGCGGCCTGTCACGCAACGGACGATGCTGCTCATGCTGGCGCAATGCGACGTGCAAAACGGGAGAAAGCTACGCGACTTGGATTGCCTCGCCAAAGTCATCTCAGGCGCCGCGTTCAAAGACGGAATGGAAACCACAAAACCAAACCAGATCGCCGCATGACCAAAGGTCCTCAAACAACTGATTTGCCAACCACTCGGTGGCGGCCAGGTCGAGCCAATAAACCAAGCACTCGGGTATGCGGTATCACCACGACAATCCTGAACAACCGCGCAGCCACCTCGCCGGCTTCGTGGCCGCTTACAACTTCGCGCGAACGCTCAAGATCATCAGCAGCCTCACTTCCTACGAATACATCTGCAAAATCTGGATACACGAGCCAGAAAGTTTCATCTTCAGGTCGATCCACCAAAGGGCAAGGCAGAGCAGTACCAATCGGTCCAGCGTGCAAGAAACGGCCCATGTGTCGTGCCCCACGGTTTTGCCCCCGTGTCCCTGCCCCACGTTTCTTTCACCCGAAAGGAGATACCGGTGTCGTGTGCCACGCTTGCCGCGACAGAAAAAAGGGCGCAGTGTTGGGGCCGCAGGGCAGTCATTGCCGCTTGTCCCCGTTGACCCCGAACGTCAAGTCACCGGGGCTTTGCACGTGAGCCATGGGGGACGAGATGAGCGCCTTGACACCGAATGACCCGCCACCATTGCCATTGAGCGATAATGGTTTGAAGAAATCCGGACTGACCGTATCGTCCACACCCAACGGGCGATCAAGGCTCGTCTTGATACCTCTGTTCATGCTGACGCTGTTCACAGGGGCGGTGATCGGCATGTATTTTCAACCACCCGGCTTGCGGGTCTTTTTTAGTGTCACAGGGCTTGAACCCGGCGCTGGCACCGACACGCCCATCGCTTTGGCGATCGAAAAAGTGACCTCGCAAAAAGAGGTCGCGGTTGTGAGCGAGGGCGACGTGGTCGCCTTGGGGCGGATCATTCCGCGCGGCGATGTCATAAAGGTTGCGACGCCCTCTGGTGCCGGTGACGCCCGCATCGCGGAAATCCGTGTGCGCGAAGGAGACCTGGTGAAGGCCGGCGATGTTCTGGCTGTGCTGGATAACCTTGCGCAAATTCAAAGCAGCATTGCATCAGCCCAAGCCAACACCGGCGTGCATGAGGCCGTTCTGTCACAAACCCGCGCGTCGATCGCTGCCAGCCGTGATGAGGCCCGTGCTGCGCTTGAGCGCGCGGAGGCAACAGCGGCGGCAGCCCAGTCCGAGTTGGACCGGACGACGTCGCTGTTCGAACGTGGCGTTACGACGCGCGCCGATTTTGATCAGGTTGTCGCCCGCGCAAATGAATCCGGTCGTGATGTCGAACGTAATCTGGTCACACTATCACGCTACGACACCGGATCGGAAACGGTTCAGGCGGATATTGCCGTGGCGCAGGCCAATCTGGACGCCGCGCAAGCCGAACTGGCGCGTGCGCAGCAGGATCTGGAGCGTGCTTATGTACGTGCACCCGAGAACGGGATGGTTCTTGATATCAATGCCCGCGTCGGAGAGCGCCCGTCCCCTTCCGGCATTATTGATCTTGGTGACACCACGAATATGACTGTCGAAGCAGAAGTCTATCAAAGCATGATCGGCCGCGTTTCAATCGCAGACCCCGTGACTGTCTCTGCCGAAGCACTCGGGGGGGTGCTTTACGGAATGGTTTCGGCCATTGGCCTCGAGATCGGGCGTCAGTCGATCACATCGAGTGACCCTGCGGCAAACACCGATGCGCGTGTGGTTGATGTGATAATCTCTCTTGATGCGGCTTCTTCGGCACGCGCAAGTCGCTTTACCAACCTCGAAGCAGTTGTCAGGATTGACGCTGGACGCGTGGAATGAGCCGCCTGTTGACATACCTGTTCGGGCGCCTGCCCATCGGGTGGCTCCAGCTTTCTCATAACAAGGGACGGCTGATTGCGGCTGTGTCGGGTGTCGCATTTGCCAATCTTCTGGTGTTTATGCAGTTGGGCATTCTGGGCGCACTCAATGGATCGACTGTGGCACCTTACACCATGCTGAACGCGGACATCATCATATCCTCGCAAGATGGCAACACACTGACCGACAGCGCAAACATCGCGCGGGTCCGGATGTTTCAGGCGCTGGGGGTTTCCGGGGTTGCCGCTGCGGTCCCGCTCTATGTTGGTATGCTGCCGTTCAGCATGGCAGATGGCACGTCTGTATCGTTGCTGGCGTTTGGCATGGAGACGTCGCAGCCGTCCTTTGCATCGGCCGGTATCGCGGCATCTTTAGCGCGTTTGGAAACTGAAAATACGGCATTGCTCGACATCCAGACACGAGGAGTGCCCGCGACGGCGTTTGCCGGACTTGCGGCAGGGCAACCGTTTCCATTCGAAGTGAACGGCCAGACCATGACGGCAATCGGCACACTTGCAGTGGGGGGCGGTTTTCTTGCGGATGGAACAATCGTTCTGTCAAATCAGACATTCCTCCGGTTCTTTGGCAAACGTACCAGCGGCGCACCAAGCCACATCTTGATCAAGGTTGATGACAATGTGTCAGTTGACCGGGTCGCGGAAAGGATCGCAACGGCCCTCCCGCCAGCGAGTGTCAGGGTGCAAACTTTCGACGCCGCAGCCAAAGCGGATCTGGCGTTCATGTCGACAGAGCGCCCGACCGGAGTTATTTTCGGGTTTGGCGTGCTCATCGGGATCATTGTTGGCATCGTTATTGTCTATCAGGTGCTCTCAACCGATGTGTCGGACCATCTTCGTGAATATGCGACCTTTAAGGCAATGGGATACGGGCAGCCTTTTTTCCTTGGTATCGTCTTCGAAGAAGCGATTGTGCTGGCGGTGTTCGGCTTCATCCCCGGTTTCATCGTGTCGCTCGGTCTGTATTCGGGCCTGAGCTTCGTGACGAATTTGCCCGTCGCCATGGATGCAAGCCGTGCGGTTCTCGTCTTTCTGGGCACGTTGACAGCCTGCACGATTTCAGGGGCAATCGCGACGCGCCGGTTGGCAAACGCGGATCCGGCGGACTTGTTTTGACCGCTCGGGATTGTGCAATCACTGTATCCGGATTGAACCACTACTTCGGTAAGGGCGAAGCCAGAAAGCAGGCAATCTGGGACATCAACCTAAAGATTTTTCGGGGCAGTCTGACGGTTTTGATGGGGCCGTCGGGATCGGGAAAAACAACGCTGCTGACGTTGATGGGATGCCTTCGCAACTTGCAGGACGGCAGCGTAAGTTTGCTTGGGCACGAATTGAACGGGGCGTACGATGCTCGATTAACGCTTCTCAGGCGGCGTTTGGGGTTCATTTTTCAGGCCCACAACCTGCACGAAAGCCTGACCGCGACCCAGAATGTGCAGATGGGGCTGCAGGTCCACGGGCAAGGAAACTCAACAGTCCAACTGGCCGCAACCCGCCATATGCTGGATATCGTCGGGCTGGCCGATCGCATGGATTATTTGCCCGGCAGTCTTTCCGGTGGCCAAAAGCAGCGCGTTGCGGTCGCACGGGCGCTGGTGTCAAATCCTGAAATCGTGTTTGCCGATGAACCAACTGCGGCGCTTGACAAGGTATCGGGAATGAATGTCGTCAAAATGCTCAAAGCTCTTGGGACAGCGCGCCAAACCACAACGGTGATGGTGACGCACGACAATCGCATACTCGAACTGGCGGATCGGATTATCACGATGGAAGACGGCCGGGTTGCAGGTGACACGAAACAATCATAAGCGCGGGCTTGACCCCGCCTTCAACTATCCGCCTTGGTTCGCGAGGCCCTTGGCCATGAATTTCAGGGAGCTTGTCACAAATTCAGGCGAGGACCGCCATAGGTGCCGCCGCTGATCCAAAGAGTTAAAGGCCAGAATTGTGGCCGTGACACTTGTTGATAGTGCGACAGTCAATGCAGCGGCGCGTCGACACGCCATGCGGCCCAATCATCTGCCTGAATGGCATCGCATGGCTTACGAGGGCAAATTTGTCCCGCTTGATCTTGAGGTCAATACCTTTGTTCCGGTAGCCATTGAAGAGCCGAGCGTCCTCTTGCCGGATGAGCCTGTGGTTGATCCGGACACGTTGGAGTTGCTCGAAGGAGTTGCGAGCATCCGGCGCGGTGCAGGCTCGCCTGCGGCGCGTATTGCCAAGGTTGTGGTTGCGCTGTGATCCATCCGGCGCACGGCGTGCAGATCTTTGTTGCGGCCAAACCTGTGGACCTGCGCAAAGGGTACGGCAGTTTGGCTGCCTTGGTGCAAAGCCATTCGCATTTGCAAACGAAGCCGTTTGACGGCGCGACCTATGTGTTCCACTACAAGCAAGCAGATCGATTGAAGATGATCTGATGGGACGGAACCGGATTGGGCGCGACCGACATGCGACTTGAGCACAATGCGTTCAAATGACCGGCTATTCGCGGCGGTGTCTTGCAGCTTGATCGGGCACAGTTTATGCTGCTTTCCGCAGGTCTGGGTGTGCGGCGGATGGCTGCGTCGGAATGCTTGAATAGTGTTTTGTGCGGACGATTAAGGCGCGGTTCCGATCCTGAATACCCATGTCTTTCCCTGCTGATTTTCGTGATGATACCAATTTTCTCAAGGCCGAAAACAACGCACGCATCAAACTCACGCGCGTGGTCGCGGCGTCCTGCCAAAACACTTGCCACGCCTCAAAGAGGTGATCGCGCCTGACGAGGTGACCTGTGGGTGCTGCTCAAAGCGCCACACAATCGGAGAAGATGTCAGCGAACGGCAGGGCATCGCCCCCGCGCAGTTCCGTTTGATCGTCACCCACCGTCCCGAACGTGAAGTGGTCCCATTGCCCTGGACAGGTTTGCGGCTCAGCTAAGATGTGATCTGTTTGGTTTCATGCCGCCTTTTGGTTTCGTTCTAGGTCGAAGAATGCGTCGTCAGGCGATCGTTTGTCGAGGGCCGTGTGGGGCCGCTCAGTGTTGTAGAACCCAATCCACTCGTTGATCACGCTTTTGGCGTGGAACCCGTCCTGCAATTCATGCAGGTATACGGCCTCCTGTTTCAGTGATCGCCAAAGGCGTTCGTTGAAAATATTTTCGAGACATCGCCCCCGTCCGTCTATTACCAGCAGGTGTTTGCAAGCAAACACCGAGAGGCATCGAGATTTTGACGTGAGCGTCGGTCAACGTGGTGATCCAAGCGGCACCGGTGAACTGCGACCCTTGGTCTGTGTTCATGATTTCCGGCTTGCCGTATTAGGAGATGGCCTCGTTCAATGCGTCAACGCAGAAGCTGGCGTCCAGCGTGTTCGACAGCCGCCACGCCAGCACCTTACGCGTCGCCCAATCCATTATCGCCACGAGATACAAGAACCCACGGCGCACCGGAATGTAGGTAATGTCGCTGCACCAAACTTGGTTTGGACGCGTGATCGGCAGCTTTCGTAAAAGGTATGGATAAGTCCGGTGCTGCGGGTGCTTCTTGCTCGTGTTTGGGCCTTTATAGATTGCCTGCAAGCCCATGACACCCATCAGACGCCGCACACGATGGCGGCCAGCGTGGAACCCGTTTCTCGGCGAGTAAGCCGCGATCTTGCGGCTGACAAAGAACGGATATTTGGTGAACACCCGATCGATCTCATTCATCAGCTCCAGCGTTTCAGCAGTCACGCCAACAGGCACGTAATACAGCGACGACCGGCTGATCTTGAGCCGCTTGCACTGCTTGGTTAGGCTCAGATCTGTGCGATCACGATTGATCATCGATTTGCGTTCGCTCGGGCTCATCGCTTCAGCCCTTGTGACAAACAATCGTTTTCGACCGCCAGCTTACCGATCTTGGCATGCAGTTCTTTGACTTCGGCTTCGCTATACTCGGCTCTCCGACCTTGTCGGAGAACACCCCAATCAGGCCGTCAATCGCCTGTCGTTTCCACGTCGTCACCTGCGTTGGATGGATCTTATGCTTCGCTGCAATCTCTTACGCCGTCTTGTCACCGCGCAACGCCTCAAGCGACACAGTCGCTTTGAACTTGTCTGAAAAACTGTATCTCTTCGTCATTTTTGTATCCCGTCTTCAAGGTTGGATACATCTTAGAACGCTGTCCTGTTTTGCCGGACCACTTCACAAAGAAGCAGACCGCCAGAGCGCGTCAAAGTTTAACCGAGATCGTTGCCTTTGAGCCGCCCCGTCGCTTGGGTGAAAGCGACGGGGCGGCTCAGGGATCATGTCGCCAAATGCTCGAACAGACGCGCAACGGCTTCGGCGCCCGGATCGACATGGCCCTCCAACTGTTCGGCATTGATATAGGTGGCGCGTCCAGCCTTTGCCGTGGTCAGGGTCGCTGTATACAACGCACCCTTGCGCGCAGCGGCTGCTGCTTGGGGTAGGCCGAATTGCAGGGCATCAAGCGCGGGCAAAAGGGCATCGACCATCGTGCGGTCCCCCGGATTGGCCCCGCCAATCTGTCGCATGCGTGCAAGCCCCTCCTGCAAGGCTTCGCGCATGGATTTACCCGATGCTGACGCATCGCCGGCCGCCGCAAAGAAGATCGCAAGCAGCACGCCCGACGAGCCGCCCATTGTCTGGCTCAATTCAAGCCCGATGGCGCGGTAAAGCTGGGTTTGATCCGCCAGCGGCAGAGTGTCCATCGCCTCGATCAATGCCCGCCCGGCGGTTGCGAGGGTAGAGCCGGTATCTCCGTCCCCCGATTTCGCATCAAGAGCATTCAGGTCACTTTCGGAGGCAATCAGGATGTCGCAACACGCCATCAGAAACGCCTTGGTCTGCGCATGCGCAGATGCCGGTGCGCGCACCGGCGACAACCCGTCAGGCAGCGGCAGGATCGCAGGAGTGGATATGGATTTGCAACCGGGCCAGCCTGCGACCTGCACGCCTTGCATAAGCAGTTCTTCGTCGTCTGTAGAAAGCTCCATCACCGAGATAGAGAACCCGTGCATATCAAGCGCCGTCATCATCGCAGCCGGCCCGACAATCATCCGGATATGTCGCCCCACCGGTGACGCAAGCAGATTGCGGGTCAGTATCGACATCTCGAGCACAGATGCGCCGCCAAGGTTGTTCACCAAGGCGACATGGGGAACCTTTCGCATGGTCGCGGCAAGTTTCTCGGTGACCTTCTCAACGGCATCGTGTGCGCCGCTGGAAGCGATCTGCTCCACCCCCGCCTCGCCGTGGATACCCAGACCCAGTTCGGCCATTCCGTGCGGGATGCGGTTTTCCTTGGGAGATCCGGGCACGGTACACGTATCGAGCGACATGCCGATGCTGCGGCTGTTTTTGATGACCCGCTCCGCGGCAAGCGTGCAAGCCTGAAGGTTGGCCCCGTTTTCAGCCATGGCCCCGGCGATCTTGTGAACAAACAACGTTGCAGCCAAACCGCGCGCTTGCGGCAAATCGGGCAAGGCGACGTCATCATCGACAATGACCATGCTGACCTTGTGCCCGAAGGCCCGTGCGCGCTCAGCCGCAAGCCCGAAGTTCAACCTGTCGCCGGTGTAATTCTTGACAATCAGCAAGCAGCCCGCAGGCCCCGTCACAGCCAGAATACCCGCCAGCACAGCGTCCGCGGAAGGCGAGGCAAAGACATCACCGCAAACCGCGGCCGTTACCATGCCCTTGCCGACGAAACCCGCATGTGCAGGTTCATGCCCCGACCCGCCGCCTGTCACCAGCGCCACCTTCGATCTGTCCCAGTCAGTGCGCACGACAACGCGAATATGCGGGTAACCGTCCAGACGTGTCAGCGCACCACCAGACGCGGCGATGATACCGTCGATGGCCTCGGTGACCATATCTTCTTTCTTGTTGATAAACTGCTTCATGGTCTCTCCCTTCAGGCCATTCGTGCGCCAGCGGCGTCGAAATAGAACGGTTTTTCGGGGCGGATTTTAACGATGTCGCCCCCTTTGAGTGCGGTGTGGGCGTCAGTGACCGTAATCAGGTCATTGTTTTTGAACGACAGATGCAAACGGGTTTGGTCGCCAAGATGCTCGACCCTCTGGACAAAGCTGTCCTCGCCTTCGCCTTGCACGATATGTTCTGGGCGCAACCCGATCGAAACCGCTCCTTGCGGCGCCCCGCCAAAGATATCCGCAGGCACCACGTTGATGCGTGGCTGGCCCAGGCGGCTGGCAGAATAAACACTGACGGGGTTCTCGTAAATCTCGCGCGGGCTACCGAACTGAACCAATCGTCCATGATCCAGAACACCCACATGTGTCGCCATTGTCATGGCTTCAATCTGGTCGTGGGTTACATAAAGCAGGGTCGCGCCGGAATTGGCCTGAATATTCTTCAACTCTATCCGTAAGTCCGACCGCAGTTTTGCATCCAGTGAACTCAGCGGCTCATCCATCAAATAGACCGACGGATCACGCACCAGCGCACGCCCGATAGACACGCGCTGCATTTCACCACCCGACAGAGCCGTCGCCTTGTTGTCAAGTTTGTGGCTGATTTGCAGAACCTCGGCCACTTCGCCGACTTTGCGGTCAATCTCGCCCTGCGGTGTCTTCAGAATTGGCGATTTCAACGGAAATTCGAGGTTCTGGCGCACGGTCAGATGCGGATAAAGGGAATACTGCTGGAACACCATTGCGACATCGCGTTGCGCAGGCGTAAACCGCGCCATATCGCGCCCGCCAATTTTGATAACACCCGCATCGGGTTTATCCAGACCGGACACCATCCGCAGCGTTGTCGTTTTGCCCGCTCCCGTCGGACCAAGCAGCACAACGAACGATCCGTCCGGAATGGTCATCGTCACATCTTCCAAGGCAACGTCAGAACCAAAGGATTTCGAGACACCGGTCAGGGTCACTTCAGCCATGCGCCAACACTCCTTTGTTGGCATGGCTTAGCAGCGCCTTGCCGGATTGATCGTTAAAGATCGTCACGGTACGCGGGTCGAATGACAGACCCGTTGTCTGCCCCACCCGCACGACATCCGACGATGCGACCCGCGATTTCACAACGCCGTTGGGCGTATCCAACAAGACAATCTGCGTCGTGCCCAGATACTCTGTCGCCGTGACACGGCCCCGGTAAGGAGCAGAATCGTCAAGCCGGACATGTTCGGGGCGGATGCCGAAGGTCAATTTTCCTTTGGCTCCCTCAAGCACCTGCGGCACCTTGATCCTGATGTGATCCAACAGGACTTCGGATGCACCGTTGGCCGCAACTCCCTCAAAGTTCAGGAAGTTCATCGACGGTGATCCGATGAACTGTGCCACGAACTTGGTTGCGGGCCAGTCATAGATATCTTGTGGCACGCCAAATTGCTCGACGACCCCGTGGTTCATCACGACGATCTTGTCGCCCATTTGCATGGCCTCGAGCTGATCGTGGGTCACGTAAACGGTTGTGGCGCCCATCCGGTCGTGCAGCGCGCGCAGCTCTTCTGACATGTGCTCACGGAACTCGGCGTCAAGCGCCCCCAGAGGCTCGTCCATAAAGAATGCCTTGGGATTGCGCACGATTGCACGACCAAGAGCCACACGCTGTCGGTCGCCCCCCGACAAACCACCGACGGGCTTGGAAAGGATATCGGTGATCCCCAGAATCTCGGCAATCTCGCCCACCTTCTTCTTGACCTGCGCCTTGGGCATGCCTTGGCAAAGCAGTGGATAGCTGATGTTTTTGCCGACATTCATATGCGGATAGAGCGCGAACATCTGGAACACAAAAGCAATATCGCGCTGACTGGCAGGCTTTTGACCGACTTCTTCGCCGTCGATATAGATTTCACCGCTGGTCGGGAGTTCTAGTCCGGCCATCATGCGCAACGTCGTCGTCTTGCCGCAGCCCGATGGCCCCAACAACATAAAGAACTCTCCGTCTTCGATCGTGAAGCTGGACGACTTTACCGCGTTGAACGACCCGAAGTCCTTGCGCACGTTTTCAATTCGTATCTGTGCCATGGGTTACTCCGGAAAATGACTGACGATGATGAACATTACCGTGCCAACAAGGGTGACGATGAAGGAGTAGCTATAGATCACCAATACGAAGGGCTGCATCAGCATGACGACCCCTGCCGCGATCAGGATTGTCGCCAGCATTTCCCAAGGACCGCGTCGCAGCCGCAACAAGCCGTTGATAAACTTTATCATTTGCGCACCGCTCCGAATGTGATCCCGCGCAAAAGATGCTTGCGCAACAGGATGGTAAAGATCATCACAGGGACAAGGAATATGGTCGCCCCGGCGGCCACGGCCGGCCAGTCCTTACCGCTGGTCCCGATGATGTTGGGGATGAAGGGCGGCGCCGTCTGGGCATTGCCAGACGTCAGCAACACCGCAAACGCGTATTCATTCCAAGCAAAGATCAGACAAAAGATTGCAGTCGAGGCAATGCCCGTCGCGGCTTGTGGCAACACAACTTTGTAAAATGCCTGAAACCGTGTGTAGCCGTCGATCAGCGCGGCCTCTTCATACTCGATCGGGATTTCGTCAATGAACCCCTTGAGTAACCAGACCGATAGCGACAGATTAACGGCAGTATAGAGCAGGATCATGCCCAGATGCGTATCGTTCAGCCCCAGATTGCGAAACATCAAAAAGATTGGAATGGCGACAGCGATGGGCGGCATCATCCGCGTGGACAGGATAAAAAATAACAGATCGTCTTTCAGCGGCACCTTGAAGCGGCTGAACGCATAGGCCGCCGCCGTACCAAGGATCATGCAAAGCGCCGTCGATCCAAACCCGATGATCACAGAGTTCAAAAACCGCTCCCCGTACTTCGAGGGGCCGGAAATCACTGTACCACGCTCACGGGCGATAGTGTCGTACCAGGTTTGCGGCTCTCCGGCGTCCTCCAGCATCTGTGCGGTCGCGCGCGTCCGGTCGGTAAACAGGTTCACATAGCCCTCCAAGGTCGGCTCAAAAACGACGACCGGTGGATATGCAATTGAATCAGTTGGTGATTTAAAGCCCGTTGCAATGATCCAAACCAAAGGGATCAGGGTGATGATCGCATAACCAACCACAAGCACACCCGCGAACCATTTCGTACGGCTTGACGGCTCGGTGACAGAAAAGCTCATCGTTCTTTTACCTTATTGAGGGCTTTGACGTAGATCGAGGCAAGACCGAAGACGGTAACAAACAAGATCACTGCATAGGCCGAGGAATACCCCGTGCGCCATTTCTCGAACGCTTCACGTTTAAGATCGATAGACGTCAGGGTCGTGATGTTCCCGGGTCCCCCCCCCGTAAGCTGGACAACCAGATCGAACATCTTGAAATTCTCGATCCCCCGGAACAGGATCGCAAGCATCAGGAACGGCAATGCCATAGGAAGTGTGATTGTCCAGAACTGCCGCCACTTGCTGGCACGGTCGCATTCCGCGGCCTCGTAGATGCTGTCAGGAATAGAGCGTAGGCCCGCCAGACAGATCAGCATCACAAACGGTGTCCACATCCACGTGTCCGCGATCACAATAGCCCACGGTGCAAGGTGCACATCCCCGATCATTGAAAAGCTGGCAGGATCCCCGCCGGTAAAGAACGTCACCACATAGTTGAACAAGCCAATTTGAGGTTGATACAGGAACGTCCAGAAGTTTCCGACCACCGCAGGCGAAAGCATCATCGGAAAGACGATAATCGTCGTCCACATGTCGTTTCCACGGAATTTCTTGTTGATCAGAAAGGCCAGCGCGAAACCGATCAACACCTGCAAAGCAATGGTCCAGAACAGAAAATGCGCCGTCGCCTGCATCGTGCTCCAGACGTCCGGATCTGTTAGTATCCGTTGATAGTTTCGCAAACCGACCCACTCGATGTCGTTATTGGGGCGGTTGACGCGGAAATTTGTAAAACTCAGCCGGATCGTCCAGATCAGCGGAAAAATATTCACGGCAAGCAATAGGAAAACCGTAGGCGCAACAAATATCCACGCAATCGTTCTGTCCGAGAGCCCGCGAATGCGACGCGCCATACTGTCAGGAGTTTTCTCAGCGGCCCTGCTGATGGGGTTCGTCGACATTGTTGAATATCCTTCGAAGAAGAGATCGCAGACCCTGCGCGTCAACAACCTCCAGCCAATCAAAAGACCGGCTGGAGGCCATTCAGTCAGACGCCATACTCAATCAGGAATGACGCCCTCGGGGGAGGTTCTTACAGCTTACCTTCGTCTTCAAACGTTTCGGTCCAATCGCGAACCAAACCGTCCAAAGCCTCTTTGGCCGTTCCATCGCCAGCGATGACGAAATTATGCACGCGCGCCTGCATCGCAATCAAAAGATCAGCATAGGCAGGTTCTGCCCAGAAGTCCTTTACGATCGCCATGCTATCGAGGAATGTCTGGGCGTAAGGCTGGCTCGATACAAAACCCGGATCTTCGACCACGGCTTTGAGAGCAGAGTAGCCGCCCAGCTCCCACCACTGCGCCTGTACTTGTGGCTGTGCGAACCACTGGATGTATTCGAGGGCTGCATCCTGTTTTTCGGAATAGGCCACAACCGAAATGCCCTGACCACCAAGTTGGGCAAACTGACCTGCAGGGCCCGCGGGATTCGGGAAATAACCGGAGTTACCCCCTCCCACGGTCGGGTCTGCCTCAACACCGGGCCAGATAAACGCAAAGTTCATCTGCATCGCAACCTGACCGGACCGGTAGGCATCGATGTTATCGCCCATGTACCAGTTGGAGGAACCGGGAGGCGTGCCAACGTCATAAAGTTCTTTGTAATACTCAAGACCGGCAATTGCGCCCTCGGAGTTCACAAACCCTTCGAGATCATAGGGCTTGTCAGGGTTTTCATACATGAAGCCGTAATTATAAAGCGCGTTGGTCACGCCCATCGTGATGCCTTCGGACCCACGCTCTGTGTAAATCGCAGCGCCGTAAACCGTTGTGCCGTCGATGTCGCGACCTTGAAAAAATGCCGCAATATCCTTGAGCTCTTCAAGAGATGCAGGAACATCCAGCGCGCGGCCGTAGGTGTCCATGAACTCCGCCTGAAGTTCCGGACGCTCGAACCAGTCCTTGCGGTAGGTCCAGCCGACAACATCACCAAAGGCGGGCAAGGCGTAGTAATTTGGCGTGTTCTTGGGCCATTCGGCATAGCCGGTCACAGTCGCGGGGATGAAATCATCCATGCTGATCCCGTTGGCGTCAAAGAAGTCGTTCAACTTCACGTAGTGGCCGCTTTCTGCGCCGCCACCGATCCACTGACTGTCACCGATCATCAAATCGCACAATTGCCCGCCAGAGTTCAACTCGTTCAACATGCGATCAGCAAAGCTTGTCCATGGCACAAATTCGAAATTCATCGTGTGACCGGACTGCTCCTCAAAGTCCTTGCTCAATTCGATCAGCGCGTTCGCCGGATCCCACGCAGCCCAGCACAACGTCAGGTCGGTTGCGTGCCCACCCGCCATCGAAGCGGTCGACAGTCCGGAGGCCAAAATCGCACCTGCTGCCGCTGTCATCATCAAATTGGATCTCATCGGTTTCTCCTCCCAGAGAGTGTTTTCGTGGTCCGGCCCGTTTGCCCGACCATGCTTCATGTCAAACTTGATACTGAGGCACGTGCGTCAAATCAAGTTATTTTTGATACACGTGCTTCATTCGTGTGGTATACCGATCTGAACGATCCCCCGCCCCCTCAAACAAGGCGGCTCCGGGACCACAAAAAAGCGCGATAAATTTGCCTAATCATAAGCGACACCCTCGATGGACCAGATGCTTCGACCAACAACCAAAGACCTTGCCAAGGCAGCCGGCGTCAGCCGCGCCACAGTGGATCGCGTCCTGAACAGCCGCGACGGGGTAAAGCAAAAGACCGTTGACCGTGTGAATGCCGCCATTCGTGAACTGGGATTTGTCAGAAACCTTCAGGCCGCCAATCTTGCGCGCCAACGCAACTACAGTTTTGTATTCGCACTTCCACGGTCGGGCGGTGAATTCATCCAGCAAATCGAACGATACGTAGACGAGGCCACGCAACTCTTTTCAGCCGACGATGTCTGGGCGCGCATCGATCATATTGCGGAAAACGACCCCCACAGCATCTCCGGCTTTCTGGAATCGATTGACCCAGCCCGGGTGTCCGGCGTCGCAATCATGGCCCCCGAAACACCACAAGTGCGTGACGCCATAAAGCGGCTTCAGGAACGAAATATCGCCGCCCTCCCCTTTATCTCGAACCAGTCAGGGTTCGAGGACAATTGCGTGGGCATTGACAACAAAGCAGCGGGCGCCACCGCGGCAACGCTTCTGGGACGGTTCGTAAAAGCCGGCAAAGCGACCTTGATGGTTGTCTCGGAAAGCATGCAATCGCGCGACAGTCAGGACAGACGCCTCGGCTTTGACGAGGTCATCAATACCGAATTTCCACATTTGCGCGCGCTGCCGTCACTCGAAACCTATGCCGACCCGGTACGTGCGGAACAGATCATCGCCTCCACACTCGCCAACAATCCAGACATCGCGGGCCTCTATATCATGTCGTCGGAGGCCGAGGTGCCTGTCACCGCCCTAAAGGCGTCAAACCGCGCCGCAGAAATTGTAACTATCGCCCACGAACGCACGCCATTCACCGAAGCGGCACTCGAAACCGGTGCAATTGACGCAGTTATTGCGCAAAACACCGGCCATCTTGTGCGCAGTGCGATCCGCCGCCTGAAGGGCATAATCGACAACCGCGACACCCTGAAGTCGCAAGAAACGATTCGCATAGAGATATTGCTGAAATCCAATCTCTAGAGCTACGCTTGCCGCAAGCCCCGCCAGCCCCTTGGCGATGACGGGTTCTGCGCGGCCCGCTTATCGTGCTCACGAAATGTTGCGATGCAAAGCCGTCGCCCACCCTTAGAAATATACGCTTTAGCCATTGATTTTTCTAGAAATTATTGCTCTAGAGGAGCCTATCCTTCAAGCGCGAACCGGTCTCATGCGCCTCTGCTCCCCCTACCGGTTCACCTGCATAAAGGAGCAAAAAACACCCCCTAGACCTTCGATGCAGGCTTCATCAATATCGGGTTCGGATCATGAGCGACCTTCATACCGCCGAGGCTAAATAGCAGATATTGTGTGCCACACGTCAACTCTCCGCCCAAATTGCATCTGTCAGTCTGTACAAGCATCGCCAGAGTTGCTAATATTATTGCTCTTGAACTCATTTCAACTACAAACGAGAGAGGTGGTGTAAACCACATGCAGGTCAGTGTTCGCGACAACAATGTCGATCAGGCCCTCCGGGTACTTAAGAAAAAGCTCCAGAAGGAAGGCGTCTTCCGTGAGATGAAGCTCAAGCAACATTTCGAGAAGCCTTCGGAAAAAAACGCGCGCCAGAAAGCGGAAGCAATCCGTCGTGCCCGTAAGTTGGCACGTAAGAAGCTGGAGCGCGAAGGATAATTAAGTTTATTCTTTGATGCTGAAAATTCCAAAGCTCCCGTTGCCAGTCGGCAGCGGGAGCTTTGGTTACAGACATAGCCTTTCTAGCGGCTGAACGATGCTAACTGCCCAATCCCTTTGAGCGATAGTTCAAACATCCGCACCTGGCAGTAGCTCTCTTTCGAACGTGGCGCGGGTCGTCGGGTCAAACCCTGCAAGCCTTTTGGGCCATGAAAACCCTGCGGGAATGCTTGCGCACTCGTTGCAATCTTGTCAGTCTCAAACTGCTCCCTCCCTCTTCGACAATCACTGTCACCGTGCGCTGCACAAGCTGATACCTCATGATTCCAAAAGTCCCTGACGTGGCCGAAACTGAACCGTGCCGCGTTTGCCGGAGGCTTAATCCTGAGCAAGACAACGAACAAATCCCCCCGAAGTGCGCGAACGTTCTGTACGTCTGGTTCTGAACATTGAGGGGCAGCATGGCCCGCGTTGACAGGCGATCACGTCCATAACGGTAAGCGCCCGTGGGCCGCGAATAAGATATTGCGCAAGGCCCGCGCATATTTCGCGATCGCAGAACTCGATCGCCGGTCGAAGTGATGGCGGTGTTCATCGATGACCATCGGGATGCGCACGGGGTCGGGCCAATCTGCGACGTGCTGCCGATCGCGACTGCCTGATCGCGACTGCCTGATCGCGCCAGCGGGATGAAGAGCTTTGGTTCTACACCAAGCGGTGTTTTCGATACCAACCGTCGGGATATCAGCGAACATTGCTGATCAAGCGACCCAAATTTGATCAGATTTATCAATGTTCGGCGCAAGACAAGGTGCACCCGTGCAAGCAACGTCGCAAAACCAATCGCATCTTTGAACGCCTTCTCAACGCATGCGGGTTCGAAGACGGCTACGCCATCGTCAAAGATTACATGCGCTCTAAAAAGCGCGGTTCTCGAAGGATGTTTGTGCCATTGAGCCACCCACCCAACCTATGCGCAGTCTGATTTTGGCGAAGCGTTCGGTGTCATCGGTAGCGTTGAACAAAAGACCTACTTCTTTGCGCTGGATCTGCAACATAGTGATACCTGCTACCGCCGTGCGTATCCTGCCGTGAACACCTAGGTCTGGCTGGATGGACACGTGCATGCCTTCGCGTTCTTCTGTGGGATGCCGCAGTCGATATCATATTATAACGACACATGTCCGATCACAAAAATAATGCCTGACGGCACGCGCAACCGCAACCGCAACCAACGGTTCAGCGTGATGCTCTCTCACAATGTGATCCAAGATCGGTATGGCCGCCCCGGCAAGGAGAACGATAAGGGTAAAGTCGAAGGACAAGCTGGATAGTCCCGCCACAACGTCGTGGTGCTCATGCCGCGTTTTTCGAGTTGGGCCGAAGAGCAGTGCCGCAAACGACAGGCTGACATCTTGCGCGGTCACAATATCCGCACTGGCGAACAGTTGCTGGCTGATCTGGCCACCATGCAGGGTTTACCAGCCGCGCCGTCTGAGGCCTGAGCTTGCGGTTAAGTCACATCAACATCCGTGGCACGATACCGAGGCAACAATTGTTCAGCGCAAATTGCTTTCGGTCATCGAGAGGTTTGGATCGAATGCTCTGCAGATCAGGTCGTTATTGGTCGTGCATCTGAATGATTGCGGGCATGTAAGATCCCACGACAAGGACGATATCACCTTTGACCCTATGCATGAGTTGCGACTGATTGCGCACAAAATTATGGTTTTTGATCAGGCAGCGCCGTTGCAATACAGGAAGCTACCCCATGCCTTCCCAACGTTGCAGCGACTGTTGGAAGCGCAGCAGGGCAAGACCGGGAAGAGTAAGCATGTGCAGGTTCTAAGTTTGCCAGAATATTTTGAGCACACCGAGCTGCATGCCGCTATCAAGGACCCGCAGTAGACGGGGGCGATTAGTTTTGATGCCGTAAAACACCTTCTGCTGCCCCGCGTTGAACGCAGCAAGCCTCGGCTATACTTAGATCTGTTGCCCTCTTCCTACCCCGAACAACTGTCGTCATCACATCAACCGCATCCTACATCAGCCTGCCAGGCAAAGATGACGTATGCGCGATCCATCAGAACCGCTCTTGGCAACCCATCTTAAAACCCTGCGTCTGCCGATTTTATTGCAGCAAAGGGACGTCTCCGGCGCAACACGAGAATGACAAACTGGCGCGCATCTGTACCACCAAGGGCCTATCTGTCACATCCGGTCAGATAGTAAGGTTTCTTCTTGAACAGCTTGAGCAGCCCCACTTGAGTGGTCCAATTTGAAAGTTAGTGCATGACTGGCCTTTGGTCCACCGGGATGTTTGCTTCCGGCGCAAGTGGGCGATAGCCCAATGCACTGT
>JBLHUT010000029.1:0-19712 GCA_047629975.1 Paracoccaceae bacterium | reverse complement strand
CAGGCCAGCCGATTTCAGGGATCGGACCGTGACTGACATTGGCAGTCGTCTCACCGATGGAATTCACCACCGCTTTGGTGTGCACGGCGCCTTCCACCTTTTCATCGCTCATCATCATTTTGGAATGATCCATGCTGGCGTGGTTCGTTTGGGCCAATGCCATGGGCGCGGTCAGAACCAGAGCGCAGAGGGCAAGAGTTGAAATCTTCATGTTTAGTCCTTTTTGGTTTGGGTTGATTGGCAGGGCTTATTCTGCCGGCAAAAGTGCTGCGGGCGCATTGGCCGGTTGCAGCAATTCGCGGTTGACCCGTTTCAGGGCCAGCCTTTTCCAGATCACGAAGATCGAAGGAATGACAAAAAGCGTCAGCAAGGTGGCGGTGGCCATACCGCCGACCATCGGTGCGGCGATGCGCTGCATGATCTCGGAGCCTGTTCCGCTGCCGTACATGATCGGGATCAAGCCGGCAAAGATCGTGGCGACGGTCATGATCTTGGGCCGCACGCGCAAAAGAGCGCCTTCGAAAACGACTTCCTCTACATCCAGCGGCGTCATTGCACGCCGTTCGGCTGCGGCCGCTTTCTTACGCTTTTCCCATGCCAGATTGAGGTAGAGCAGCATCACGATCGCCGTCTCGACGGCCACGCCAGCAAGCGCGATAAATCCCACCAGCACCGCCACAGAGATATCAAAATTGAGATACCACAAGAACCAGACGCCTCCGGCCAGCGCAACGGGCAATGCGGCCAGAATAATCGCAACCTCGATCACCCGGTTAAAGGCCATGAACAGCATCAACGTGATGATCAGCAAAGTCGCCGGGGCCACAAGCTTGAGCCGCTCCTGCATGCGTTCGATATATTCGTACTGACCTGACCAGGTGATGGAATAACCGGCTGGCAAGGTAACTTGATCCGCCACAATTTGACGGGCCTCAGTCACATATCCCCCCAGATCGCGCCCTGCGATGTCAATAAAGACAAAGCCCGTACGTCGTGCGTTTTCAGACCGGATCATGCCGGGGCCATCGACGACCTTGATCTCGGCCAGACTACCCAAGGGGATATGAGCGCCCGACGGCGTCACAACGGGCAGATCCCGCAGCCGTTCGGGGCTGTTGCGCCATTCTTGGGGATAGCGCAGATTGATCGGGAAACGCTCCAGCCCTTCGACGGATTCAGACACCTGCATGCCACCAATCGCCGTCTGCACCACATCCTGAATGTCGCGCACAGACATCATGTAACGGGCAGCGGCATCGCGATCGACGTTGATCTCGATAAACCGTCCGCCAATGGGTCGTTCGGCATAGGCCGAGGCCGTCCCCTCGATGTCCCCCACGACCCGCTCTATCTCGATCCCGATCTGTTCGATGACACTCAGGTCAGCCCCCGAAATTTTTACGCCCACCGGGGTCTTGATGCCCGTCGCCAGCATGTCGATGCGGTTCTTGATCGGCTGGATCCAGACATTGGTGACGCCGGGGATTTGCACCACGCGGTCAAGTTCGTTGCGGATCATCTCCATCGTCATGCCGGGGCGCCAGTCTGCCTCGGGTTTTAGCTGAATGGTGGTTTCGATCATCGTCAGCGGTGCGGGATCGGTGGCCGTATCGGCGCGGCCCAATTTGCCATGCACGGTCAAAACCTCTGGTACGGTTGCGATCAGACGATCTGTCTGTTGCAGGACCTCGCGCGCCTTGCCGATGGACACACCGGGATAAAGCGATGGCATGTAAAGGAAATCACCCTCGTTGAGTTCGGGCATGAATTCGGTCCCGATCCGCTGAAGGGGCCACATCATCGAGGCAACCAACACACCAGCCAGCAGCGTTGTGGCCCATGGCCACGCAACGGCTGCGTCAAGGAAAGGACGGTAGATCCAGATCACCAAACGGTTCAGCGGGTTTTTGTGTTCCGGCAGGATGCGCCCCCGCACGAAGTACCCCATCAGCACCGGCACGAGTGTGATGGACAAGATTGCCGCGGCACCCATCGCGTAGGTCTTGGTAAAGGCAAGAGGCTTGAAAAGCCTTCCCTCCTGACTTTCCAACACGAAAACAGGCAGGAAGCTGACCGCGATGATCGCGAGCGAAAAGAACAACGCCGGCCCGACTTCTTCACAGCATTCAGTAACGATACGCCACCGGTTTGCAGCCGTCAGTTTTTCTTTCTCCAGCCGTCTGTGCATCGCCTCGATCATGACAATCGCGGCGTCGACCATTGCACCAATGGCAATGGCGATACCACCCAGGCTCATGATATTGGCGTTCACCCCTTGCATTTTCATGATGATGAAGGCCGCAAAGATACCAAGTGGCAGCGACAACAGGATCACCAGAGACGAGCGGATATGCAAAAGGAAGGCCGCACAAACCAGAATGACGACGATGAATTCCTCGGTCAGTTTCTTTTGCAGGTTCTCGATGGCACGCTCGATCACGCCGGCCCTGCTATAGGTGGTCACAATTTCGACCCCCTCGGGGAGGCTGACCCGCAATTCTTCGATGCGCGCCTCTACCGCCTTGATGGTAGCCAGCGCATTGCCGCCCCAGCGCAAGATCACGACGCCGCCCACTGCGTCTCCCTCGCCACCGAACTCGCCGACGCCGCGCCGCATTTCAGGACCAAGCCGAATGTCAGCCACATCCGCCAAAGTGATCGCCGCACCGCGCGCGTTCACCATCAAAGGGGCCTTTGCCAAATCGGCAAGCTCGTCAACATAGCCCGTGGAGCGGACCATGAATTCGGCCTCGCCCATCTCGATGACGCTCCCGCCCGTCTCGCGGTTCGCGCCCTGAATGGCGTTGCGGATCTGGGCAAGCGTCACGTCATAGGCACGCAGCTTGTTGGGATCGACAACCACTTGATATTGCTTGACCATACCGCCGATGGTGGCCACCTCGGACACGCCGTCCACGGTCTGCAACTCATACTTCAGGAACCAGTCCTGAAGCGTGCGCAACTCGGCCAGATCATGCCCGCCGGTGCGGTCGATCAGGGCATATTGATAAATCCAGCCCACCCCGGTCGCATCCGGCCCCAACTGCGGCGACACCCCCTCTGGCAGGTTCGCAGTGATCTGGCCAAGGTATTCCAGCACCCTTGTCCGCGCCCAGTAAAGATCGGTGCCGTCCTCGAAGACAACATAGACATAGCTGTCGCCAAAAAACGAAAACCCGCGCACGTCGCTGGCACCGGGAACCGCCAGCATGGCAGTCGCAATCGGATAGGTGATCTGGTCCTCGACCACCTGCGGGGCCTGTCCGGCATAAGGCGTGCGGACAATCACCTGCACGTCCGACAGATCGGGGATGGCATCCACGGGGGTTTCGCGGATCGCCCAGATGCCTGCGATGCCCATCATAACCGCCAGCGCCAGAATGATCACACGGTTCGCGATCGAGGCGCGGATGATGGCAGGGATCATTGGGTCACCTCGATGGCGGGGGCAGTGCCCACCAGCGTCAACGAGAAATCCGGATTGCGTTTGAGAAGAAGGGTGACTTCGTCTCCTTCCGGCAAGGCCGAAACATCAATCAACGGGTCGACCGCAAAATCCATTGTCATCCCCGGCATACCGATTTCCATCATCGGGCCGTGGGTGATATTGGCCATTTGCGCCGACGCATCGACGGCATTGATCGTGCCCGAGACTTCCATCGGCGGGACAACCGGCTCGGCGGCAGCAAGGATCATCGTCATCCCGTCCGGGCGCGCAAAAGTCAGGGTCATTTCCTGCCCGGTGGTCAGCGTCGAAGGATCAATCGCCTCGTCCAGTGCAAAACCCATGGTCATCCCCGGCATGCCGATTTCCATCATCGGGCCGTGGGTGATCGTGGCCATCCGCGTCTCTTGATCCACCGCGACAATCGTCCCGGACGTCACAATCGGCGGGGCAACAGCCGTTGCAGTTACCGCTTCCATCGGTTCGGGCATCATCATGCCCGAGACGCCCGTCATCCCTTCGCTGCGCACGGCAACGACTGTGAACAAACCGTCATCGCCCTTTGACAGATCAAACTCTACCGGTTGATCAAGCGGAACCTGTGCCACATCAAATCCGGCAACAGGCATATCCATCTGCATCGAGGGCCAGCCAAGTTCCGGGATCGGATCATGAGACAGCGTCAGTTTGCCATCCGAAGTGATGGCCATGACAGTGCCGGTTCCGGTCGCGGCAATCCCGTCGTCACCGCCAAGTTCGATCAGGCTGAGCAACCCGTCCGCACCACGTGCCGCGCGGAACGCCACCTGCTGACCCGGCACCAGCCGACCAAGCGCAACATCCGCGCGTACCGGAAAACCGGATGTCATCGCAGGCCAGTCCAGCGCGTCGAGGGCCGCATGCCTGACGGTGGCAATGCGGTTTTCGACATCCAGCGCAATCAACTCGCCCGTCCCGCGCGCCGGCGCCTCATCCGTCGGGGCCATGCGCATAAGACCCGCACTCAGGGCGCTCTCGCTATCGATCAGAAACTGGGCAGAGGCCACGACTTCCTCGCCCGGGGAAAGCCCCTGCACGACTTCCGTACGGCCGCCTTCGCCGAAATTGTCCCGCAAACCTGTGGTGATCAGGCGCGGCTTGAACGTGCCTTCTCCGGTTTTCAGGATGACGCGTTCCGCGGCTCCTGTGCGAATAATCGCTTCGGTCGGAACCGTAAGCGCCATGCGTGTCTGGTTGGGGATCAAGCTGACAGTGCCGAACATGTTGGGTCGCAGCAGCCCTTCGGAATTGTCAAAGCGCAAGCGCACGGGCAGCGTGCGTGTTTCGGCATCCAGTTCGGGATAGATGTAATCGACCTCACCCTCGAAGGTGCGTCCGTTCAAATGCTCGAATCGGGCGACCGCGCGCATGTCGTCTGTCATGCGGGCAATGTCACGTTCGAACACGTCAACGATCAGCCAGACGGCACTGAGGTCGGTCAATGATACCGCGCGCACACCGGGTTGCAGATACATCCCGTCGGCTGCTTCAAGAGAAATCACCACCCCGTCCTGCGGGGCCAAAACCTCGATGTTGCGCGCAAGCACGCCGTCGGCCTCGATCCGGTCGATCTGGCTGTCGGACATCCCCTGACTTCTCAGCTTGCTTCGGGCTGCCTCCCGGATACGGGGATCGCCGGCTTCCACGGCGCGCACAAGATCGCCGCTGGACGACCCGATCAGGGGCGAGAACATCTCGAACAGGATGTCGCCCTTGCGCACCGGATCACCGACCGCGCGAACGTTCAACGCTTCGATCCAGCCATCCACGCGGGTATGCACGTGACTGGTCAGGTGGTCGTCGTAACCGACGAAACCCACCGTTTCGATCCGGTGCGAAATCTTGGATATCTGCGCAACGGCCGTGCGAACACCGATTGCGTTGATCTCGGCAGCAGATAACGTCACTTCCGATGGATCGCCGGTGGACTCCTCGCCTGCAAAAACCGGCACCAGATCCATTCCCATCGGGGATTTTCCCGGCCCCGGCTGCCGGAAATTGGCATCCATCGGGGCGACCCAATACAGGATGTCAGACCCCTCCGGTCCGGCCATTTCCGATGGATTGAAGTACTGTCTTTCCAGATAGATACCGCCAGCAATTCCGGCAGCAAACGCCAGAATGCTCAGGGCCGAATATCGTCCACGCATGTTGCCTCGATCCCAGTTCCGAAAACGGAACTGTTTCCAATCAATTACAGTCACGCGGTCGCAAGATGCGGCCGCAGTTCACACATCAATCAGACAGGTCTTGGGGGACGATCCCGGGTTGTGGCACCGTTCGAGGACGGCGTTTTACCGCGATCAATTATTTGGCTTCCGGCTAAAAGCACACCGGCTGTGACCATCCTGAACGACGCGACGGTGTCGTGAAAACAGCACATTGAAGGCATGCAATGCGCAGCATTATCAGGCGAGCCACCAAGGTCGGTTTCAGCAAAAGCGTTGGCATCCATTTTCACAGATTGCATCGGACACTTGCTTACCGCGGCGTCTCTTTCTTGGTGGTGTGCATGACCATCAGTCACAGACGCAGAGCCGGCGGCAGAAGGCAGTGTGCCTTGAACAACGAGCATCAGGAGAAGGAGCAAAAGTCCCACCGGTCGCAGAACCGATCCAATCCCGAATCTTTCGTTTTTCCAATTCATAGCGTCGTAATTCAGCCTTCCCACCTGAAATGCAAGTCAGATCGGCGTGAACGAACGGAGCCCCTTGGCGAAAATTCCTGCTAACACGCTGGAAATTAGTGATATTTCTTCATTGAACATAAAAATCTTTCGTGATTCTTCACACCTGAATGCAACAAAGTTGGCCATTCTTCAGAACCTTCCAGCGCAGGAATGTTGTATGTTTTCAAGGGCGCCAATTTGGAAAAAAATCGAGCGATGCGCGATTTCTTGCAACAACCATCACGTCAGCAGAAATTTATTGTATCAATTCGCGTCTGGGCGTCACCAAAGATTTTGGCTCATCTGGTTGGTCCGATTATGCGACGTGTGTGAGGTCATCCACGCGCCGCTCTTCGAGTGTTTTTCGTTTGATCCTTTTTTCGTTGCTGCAGAGTGGGATTATCACGGCTTAAGGGGACGTTGGCCGGCGTGACTTTGTTCAGGCTCTCGTAAGAAGCGCTAGTGATTGCAGGGATCGACAAAGACCACATTCCAAGCTTCGAAGTCGCTCGTGAGAAAACAGTTTTCCAGCAGGATGTGTTTCTTCAGGATTTTATGCCAGCGCTCCACTGTCCGGCTGTCACTGTTTTCGGAACTGCCCCGAGTTTGTCACAACCATCAACTCAAGTGTCGATAATGGTTGTGACAAAAAGCCAAACGGGAGCGCGCTACGCGCGTGATGTTCGGATTTGTGCTGTTCTGAGAGTGTTTGAGCACCAAGGTTCGTTGAAACGCAGGCGGCGGTGATCGCGGCGATTGGCTTTGTTCCACAAACCTTGCGGGCGTGGGTCATGCAGGGCGAAAAAGACAACGGCCTGCGCGGTGACGTGACCACACAGGAGCGGGACCGCATCAAAGCACTTGAGCGGAGTAACTGCGCAAGGCATCGGTGTATTTTGCGTGCTCTCCCGACGATGTTCACATCGCCTGCCAGCCAACGGGACGGAACCGGACAGCCCGCTCGAGCGATGAACGCCTTCATTGACGATCAGCGTATTGTTTACGGTGTCGGCTGGCGTGTTGCGCTGATCCTTCAAAAGACGCTGAACTGACTGCTGAAATCCAACGGGTCTGGGATGGGAATCTTTAAGCCTACAGCGTCCGCAAGGCGTAACACCCGTTGCAGCGCGACGGCTTTGAGGTGGCCAGATGGACGGTGGAACAGTTGATGAAACAGATCGGTATACTTGGCGCGGCGCGCGGCAAGGTGGTCAGGAAAACGGAGTGATCCACCACGCTGGCCGCGGCAGGGAGCGAGCCATCAGTCGGCAGCGTCGGGGATCCCTGCGGCCCCGCCTTGGTACATTTATGCCTTCGGGGGGCGGTCACATCATCAAAGCCGTTGGATACAACAAAAGTCAAAAATCCTCTTTGGGGCCGCCACCTACCCGAAACCCTATTGAGGGGACTGGCAGGTGGCGATGATACGGGCTAGGGCTTGTGCCAAATGGAAGGCGAGAACATGACCATTGCAACCGGCTCCGCACAGTCAGACATCCCCGAGGCGCGCCCGTTGTTGGCTGCAGTCTGGATGCTGGGTGCGATTGCATCCTTTACCTCGATGGCAATTGCAGGACGTGCCGTCGCCAGCGAAATGGATACGTTCGAGACCATGATGTACCGCTCGATGGTGGGGGTGGTACTTGTGTTGATCATCGGCGGGGCGACATCGCATCTGCATGAAGTGAAGCGGCGCAATCTGGGTAAACATTTCTGGCGCAATCTGGGGCATTTTACCGGACAAAACCTGTGGTTCTACTCTTTGACCATGATCCCGCTGACCCATGTATTCGCGATTGAATTTACATCGCCTCTCTGGGTGATGGTTCTGGCGGCCCTTTTTCTTGGCGAGCGGCTGACCGCAACCAAAGGCATTGCTGCCGCTCTTGCTTTTACGGGGGTATTACTTGTGGTGCGCCCCGACATTGCCGTAATCAACCCTGGCCATGTCGCCGTAGCATTGGCCGCGGTCTCATTTGCCGCGACAGCAATCCTGACCAAGAAACTGACGCAAACCGAAAGCATCACCTGCATTTTGTTTTACCTGACCTCCATGCAGCTTGTCATGGGATTGATCGCCGCGGGTTACGACGGTGATATCGCCGTGCCCTCGATGGAAACCGCACCTTGGCTGGGATTAATCGCCTGTGCCGGGTTGCTTGCTCACTTTTGCCTGACGACAGCATTGCGTCATGCGCCTGCTTCGGTTGTCATGCCGATGGATTTCGCACGGCTTCCTGTCATCGCGATTGTCGGAGTTTTTCTTTATGACGAAGGGCTTGAAGCCTTAGTCATCGTTGGCGCGGCTCTGATTTTGCTGGCCAATTGGGTGAACATCCGGGCCGCAATCCGGCGCAGATGAGCTAATAAGGCAACAAAATCCGACAGGACCGGATACAATCAGGTGCTGACGTGGCGTTACAGATTGACCATAGGCATCGGCAAGAATTAGCCTATAGAGGGTTTAACGTTGATCTGGGGAGAGATCATGAAGAAAATCGTTACAGTTGCATCAACCATTGCGTTGATGGCAGGCGCCGCATCTGCTTCGGGTATCTCGAAGGGCGGCAACGCCTACAACACCTTGTTCGAAAGCGGGAATTACGTCGAGTTTTCATTCTCGTCTGTCAAGCCAAGTGTTTCGGGTGAGTATCCGGCCGGCTTTGGAGGCGGCAGCACCGGAAACATGGCTCTTAAATACACCAACGCCGCACTTTCCTATAAAAACCAGTTGTCCGAAACTCTGGCACTGGGGTTCTACATCAACCAACCTTATGCCGCACATGCGCAGTATACTGGTGGTGCCTATGACGGCCTTAAGGCCACTTGGGAATCCACGCAAATTGCCGCAGTTTTGAAATATCAGGCAAGTGATGCAGTCTCGGTGTTTGGCGGCATTCGCTATATCGAAAGTAGTGCGGTCATCGCGATCCCCGGCATTCTGGCATCTGGTGGAGCGGTCGCCGGTCCGACCTTTGACTTCACTGCCGAAAGTGACACAGACGGCCAAATCTCCTACGTCGGTGGTATCGCCTACGAGAAGCCTGAAATCGCCCTGCGCGTTCGCTTGACCTACGAAAGTGCCTATACGCACAAATTCAAAACGCGCGAAAATTCGGTGGGCTTTGGCCTGACAAATTTTGACGGCGTGACCGAGGTGGAAATGCCGCAAACGGTGATGCTTGATGCGCAATCGGGTATTGCCAAAGATACCTTGTTGTTCGGATCGATCCGGTGGACCGAGTGGAGCAAGTGGCAAGTGTTTACGCCCGGCTTTACGACTGCAACCGGCAACCGCGTTACCGGCTATGACAACGATGTCGTCACCTATCAGCTTGGCATCGGGCGCCGCTTTACCGAGAACTTCTCGGGGTTTGCCCGCATTACGTTTGAAGAGGCCAACGGCGGCATTGCCCCCACGCGGCTTGACCCGACAGATGGCCGTACAAGCCTTGGGATCGGGGGCAGCTATACATCAGGTGCCATGAAGATCACGGGCGGTATCGAATATGTCAAACTTGGCGATACTCAGGATGCCTCGGGTCTGCTGTTTACGGACAATGACGCCGTCGGGGTTGGCATCACGGTTGGTTATTCGTTCTAAAGTGTAACGCAGATCATTGAGCGGCCCCGTCACGCGGGGCCGTTTTGCGTTGAAGGCCCGATATCAAAATTTCTGCTGGAAGCGCCGCACAGGGGTGACTAAACCATGCCCATGAAACACCTTTACTATCCCGATGCCGAAAGCTGGCGCAATGCCCCCCAAAAGCGAGTGCTTTTGTTTGCCATGTCTGGACTTGGAAAAACATATCTTTCCAATAAGTTGCGCGAGGAAGGGAACTGGTTTCACTACTCGGTGGATTACCGGATCGGCACCCGCTATATGGGCGAGCTGATCGCCGACAGCTTCAAGCGCGAAGCCATGCAGGTGCCCTATCTGCGTCAATTGCTGCTGACCGATTCGATTTACATCGCTTCGAACATCACATTTGACAATCTGGCACCTTTGTCGATGTATCTGGGCAAGCCGGGAAACCGCGCCAAAGGGGGGTTGCCACTGGAAGTGTTCCGCGCCCGACAAGAGCAGCACAGCACAGCAGAGATCAACGCGTTACGCGACGCGCCCCGTTTTATCGAGCGCGCCCAAGAGCTTTATGGCTATGACAATTTCATTTGCGACAGCGGCGGTTCGATCTGCGAGGTCGTTGACCCGGATGATCCTGACGATCAGGTTCTGAACGAGTTGAGCAGTGCCATGCTTTTGGTATGGATCGAAGGCTCGCAGGATCACACCGCCGAATTGGTGCGCAGGTTCGATCGCGCGCCAAAGCCGATGTACTACCAACCTGATTTCCTGGCCCGCTGCTGGAATGATTATACACGGGAAAACAACCTGTCAGAAGACGAAGTTGATCCTGATACCTTCGTCCGCTGGACTTTTGCGGCGGCGCTTGCGCACCGCCAGCCGCGCTATCAGGCGATGGCACGGAAATGGGGCGTAACCGTCACGGCGAAAGAAGCCTCGGCTGTTCGAAACGTCGAAGATTTCGAAACCCTCATCGCAACCGCTATCGCGCGCAGCACCTGAACACCCGTCTTTGTGATCCACGAAGATACCACAAAACAACGAGGCCCCCATGCCCATCACCCTGCCCCAGAATTTGCCCGCTTTCGATATCCTTGATGCGGAAGGTGTTATGGTGATGGATAAATCCCGCGCCGCTGTGCAGGACATCCGCCCCTTGCGGATTGCGTTGCTCAACCTGATGCCCAAAAAGATCCAGACGGAAACGCAATTTGCCCGCCTGATCGGGGCAACTCCGTTGCAGATCGACCTGCATCTCATTCGGATGAGTGACCACGAAACCAAAAATACCGCCGCCGAACACATGGATGAATTCTACCGGCCGTTTCGCGATGTCTGCAACGAAAAGTTTGACGGCCTGATTATAACCGGCGCCCCGATCGAACACCTTTCTTTCGAAACCGTTGGTTACTGGGAGGAGTTGAAGAAGGTGATGGAGTGGACCCAGACCAATGTGCACTCGACCATGGGAGTATGCTGGGGCGGCATGGCAATGATCCATTACTTTCACGGGGTCCACAAGCATATGCTGCAAGCCAAGGCCTTCGGATGCTTTCGCCACCTGAACCTTGATCCGTCGCAGCCGTTGTTGCGCGGGTTTTCGGATGATTTCGTGATCCCGGTCAGTCGTTGGACAGAAATGCGGCAAGACGAGATCGAGCAGGTTCCGGGGCTGTCCATTTTGCTGGGCAGCCCCGAAGTGGGCCCTTGCCTTGTGACCGACCCCGCGCATCGGGCGACCTACATCTTCAATCACTTCGAATACGACAGCTACACGCTCAAAGAGGAATATGATCGCGACGTCGAGGCCGGAGGCACGATCAACGTGCCCGAAAACTACTATCCCGATGACAATCCCGCGAGCAAACCGCTCAATCGCTGGAGAAGTCACGCGCACCTTCTATATGGCAACTGGATAAACGAGATCTACCAGTCGACCCCGTTCGACGTGAATGACATCGGAAAATGACCTATGCCACAAGTTTTGTTGCATGTTTAGAATTGTTGCCGCCTCCACTTTTCTGGCCCTGACGGCGGGTTGCGGCGTGTTGTTCGATGCCCGTGCCGAACGTGCGGAAGCCAGAGCCGAGGCCGCTTTTCCCCCCGAAGGACAGATCCTTGAGGTGGAAGGGCGAGCGCTTCATGCAGTGGTGCGCGGCAGCGGTCCCGATCTGGTGCTGATCCACGGGGCCAGTGGCAATGCCCGCGACTTTACCTTTGCGTTTGTCGAACGAATGGCGCGCACGCACCGCGTGATCGCCTTTGACAGACCCGGATTTGGCTGGTCCGAGAAATTGCCCGAACAGGACGGCTCGATATTTGCGCAGGCGCGCGTTCTCAGGGCAGCCGCAGAACAGCTGGGGGCCGACAAGCCCGTTGTTCTGGGCCACAGCTACGGCGGGGCGGTAGCACTTGCGTGGGCCGTGACACAGCCTGATGCGGTCGGGGGGCTGGTGCTTGTCGGTGCGGCCGCCATGCCGTGGCCCGGCGGGATCAGTACATTCTACAAAGCAACAGGCAGCAAACTGGGCGGGGCCACCATCGTGCCCGTGATCACGGCCTTTGCCACAGATAGTATCGTAGACAGTGCTTTAAGGGGAATTTTCGCCCCTCAGACAGCACCCGAGGGGTACGGCGCGCATGTCGGTGCAGGGCTTTCGCTGCGGCGTACATCGCTGCGGGTCAATGCAACAGAGCGCACAACCCTGAGGGCAGAAATCTCGGCGATGGCACCCCGCTATCACACGATCAGCATCCCTGTTGAAATCATCCATGGCGGCGCTGACAAGACCGTTCCCGCCGAGATCCATGCAGCCCCATTGGTCGAGGTGATCCCGGATGCCCGCTTGACCGTGCTGGACGGTGTGGGTCACATGCCGCATCATGCGGCCCCTGACGTGATCGCCAAGGCAATTGTCCGCGTAACACCGCAGGCCGGATTGCGCTAAAGCCCGGTTGGGGTCATATTGTGCGGCACCTGCTGGAGAAGCCACATGTCCCTGCCATTTGACGGCGCAATCTCGACGTTTCATAAAACTGGCGCCCCCGAGGCGTTAAGAGACGCCCTTGACGGGGCACGCAAGCGCGACATGATCGCGGCGTCCTTTCCCTATAGAAAGCGGCTGGACAAGCGGGCATACGACACAACCATGTTGGCGCTTCAGATCGAGTTGAGCAAACTCCAGGCGTGGGTCAAACGCAGCGGCACCCGCGTCGCGATTGTCTTCGAGGGGCGGGATGCCTCGGGAAAAGGCGGCACGATCAAGCGGTTTCGCGAGAACCTAAATCCGCGCTCGGCACGTGTTGTGGCTCTCTCCAAGCCGACCGATCAGGAAGCCACCCAATGGTATTTCCAACGCTACGTACAGCATCTACCGGCGGCCGGTGACATCGTGATGTTTGATCGCAGCTGGTACAATCGTGGTGTTGTCGAGCATGTTTTCGGCTTTTGCACCCCTGCGCAGCGCGCGCTTTTTTTCACTCAATGCCCGGATTTCGAACAGATGCTGGCCGAGGATGACATAAAGCTGGTGAAATTGTGGCTTAACGTCGGGCGTGCCGAGCAATTGCGCCGGTTCGTAGCGCGCGAGGTCGACCCCTTGAAGCAATGGAAACTCAGCTGGATCGACGTCGAGGGGCTTACCCGCTGGGACGCTTACACGGCGGCGATTGCGGAAACTTTCGAGCACACCGATACCCAGACCGCCCCGTGGGCCGTGATCCGCTCAGATGACAAACGACGTGCGCGCATCGCGGCGCTGCAACAGGTGCTGTCGCAGATCGATTACGCGGGCAAAGACCCCCGTGTGGCCTGCACGCCGGACCCGCTGATCTGTGGCAGCACGTCGCTTTGGCATGTCTAAACGCGGGTATCATCACGGCAATCTGCGTCAGGCCCTGATCGATGCGGCCCTCGTACTGATCGAGACCAGAGGACCGCAAGGGTTTACGCTGTCAGAGGCTGCCAAGACCGCCGGAGTGACACCGGCTGCCGTCTACCGCCATTTCGAGGGCCGTGAGGACCTGATCGCAGAGGCCGCCCGGCAGGGCTATGAAATCTTTGCGGATTTGATGGAACATGCCGCCAGTCAGGGGGGACCTTCGGCGCTGGCCGCTTTCGAGGCGACGGGGCGGGCCTATCTTGCGTTTGCCAGAAAGTACCCCGGACACTATCAAGCGATGTTCGAAAGCGGTGTGAACACAAACCGGACGCCCGAACTGGCGGTTGTGGCCCAAAGGGCGAGTGCCGTGCTGGAGAATGCCGCAGCCGAGCTTTCAAAGCAGATCCCAGAGGGACGCCGCCCCCCACCGTCGATGTTTTCAGCCCATATCTGGGCCTTGAGTCACGGGGTTGTGGAGCTTTTTGCGCGTGGAGCCCCGGGAGCGCGCACGCCGTTTCCGCCAGAGGACCTGCTTGAATCGGGGATAGGGATCTATCTGCGGGGCCTCGGGTTGATCCCGCCCGATGAATAGACCGGCACGGCAGAAAAACAGCATCGCGCAGGCAAAAGCAGAGGGACTGCTCCCGCCAGGGGACCGGGTGCAGGCAAGCCTGCGCCGCCCCCTGTTGGGCCCGGCCGCGGGCACAGCCCGCGGCGCCCGCGCATTGTCAAACCGCGCGCACAAATCGCATGCGCCGTGTTGCTCCGCCAGTTCAGCAAGGCTATAGGGCAGTCATGTCAGATACGAACACAAACCGCCCGGCCTTGCCTCCGGAAATTGCCCGCCGGCGTACTTTTGCGATTATTTCGCATCCCGACGCCGGTAAAACGACGCTGACCGAAAAGTTCCTGCTTTACGGTGGTGCCATCCAGATGGCCGGACAAGTCCGTGCAAAGGGTGAGGCCCGCCGGACCCGCTCGGATTTCATGAAGATGGAGCAGGATCGCGGCATTTCGGTCTCTGCCTCGGCCATGTCGTTCGATTTTGGCAACTATCGTTTCAATCTTGTCGACACGCCCGGCCACTCCGATTTCTCCGAAGACACTTACCGGACGCTCACGGCGGTGGATGCCGCGATCATGGTTATCGACGGGGCCAAGGGCGTGGAGAGCCAGACACGCAAGCTTTTCGAAGTGTGCCGTCTGCGCGACCTGCCTATCCTGACTTTTTGTAACAAAATGGACAGGGAGAGCCGCGACACATTCGAGATTATCGAAGAGATTCAGGACAACCTTGCCATTGATGTGACCCCGGCAAGCTGGCCAATCGGACTGGGGCGTGATTTTATCGGGTGCTACGATCTGTTGCACGACCGGTTGGAACTGATGGACAGGGCAGACCGCAACAAGGTGGCAGAGACGATCCAGATCAACGGCCTTGATGATCCCAAACTGGCCGAGCATGTCGCGCCCGAGTTGTTGGAAACGCTGCTTGAGGAAATCGAGATGGTGCGCGCGTTGTTGCCACCGCTGGACCACCAATCACTGCTTGAGGGGACGCTGACGCCGATCTGGTTCGGGTCGGCCATCAATTCCTTTGGCGTCAAGGAACTGATGGACGGGATTGCGACCTATGGCCCCGAGCCGCAACCGCAAGCCGCCTCTCCGCGTGCGGTCGCCCCCGAGGAAAAGGCCGTCACCGGCTTTGTCTTCAAGGTGCAGGCAAATATGGATCCCAAACACCGTGACCGTGTTGCCTTTGTGCGCCTTGCCTCCGGGCATTTCAAACGCGGTATGAAACTGACACATGTGCGCACCAAAAAGCTGATGAGCATCGCCAGCCCGGTTATGTTTCTGGCCTCTGACCGAGAGTTGGCCGAAGAAGCCTGGGCCGGCGACATCATCGGCATCCCCAACCACGGACAGCTGCGCATCGGCGACACCCTGACCGAAGGCGAGGCCATTCGCGCCACCGGCATCCCCTCGTTCGCGCCGGAACTGCTTCAGACATGCCGCGCCGGTGACCCGATGAAGGCCAAGCACCTTGAAAAAGCGTTGATGCAATTCGCCGAGGAAGGCGCCGCAAAGGTTTTCAAACCCAACATCGGCTCGGGTTTTATCGTGGGTGTGGTGGGCGCGCTTCAGTTCGAGGTTCTGGCCAGCCGGATCGAGCTGGAATACGGGCTGCCGGTACGGTTCGAACCCACACAGTTCACCTCGGCACGCTGGGTGAAGGGAAGCCGCGATGCAGTTGACAAATTCGTCAATGCCAACCGCGCCCATATTGCAGCCGACAATGATGATGATGTTGTCTACCTGACGCGGCTTCAATGGGATATTGACCGCGTTGCACGCGACTTCCCTGATATTACCCTTGAGGCGACAAAAGAAATGATGGTCTGAGACGACCCTCCACTTTATCGACACACAAGAGCAGTTCACGGTCGCAACATTTGACCTGTGCTTGATTTTGGACTATAGAGCGGGTGCCCATGCGGGCAATTTGGTGGAACGCGTCAGTCTGCGTTCCTTTTCCTACAGCACGGTGCTGTAACATCTGGACGTACATGATAAAATTCTCTGACCTCAACCTTGATCCACTTGTCCTGAAAGCTGTTGAAGACACTGGATACACGGTGCCGACCCCGATTCAGGAAGGGGCCATTCCGCCTGCTTTGCTGGGCAAGGACGTATTGGGCATCGCCCAGACCGGTACCGGCAAGACAGCAAGCTTCACGCTTCCCATGATTTCGATGTTGAAGCGCGGGCGCGCACGGGCACGCATGCCGCGCAGCCTTGTGCTTGCGCCCACACGGGAACTTGCCGCACAGGTGGCCGCAAACTTCGACACGTACTCGAAGCATACAAAGCTTACCAAAGCCCTTTTGATCGGTGGCGTCAGCTTTAACGAGCAGGATAAATTGATCGACCGCGGTGTGGATGTTCTGATTGCCACGCCCGGGCGCCTGCTGGATCATTTCGAGCGCGGCAAACTTTTGCTGACCGGCGTGCAAATCATGGTCGTCGACGAAGCAGACCGCATGCTGGATATGGGCTTTATTCCTGACATCGAACGGATTTTCCAGCTCACGCCCTTCACACGGCAAACGCTGTTTTTCTCGGCCACAATGGCGCCTGAAATCGAGCGGATCACGAATACGTTCATGAGCAACCCTGTCAAGGTCGAGGTTGCGCGTGCCGCAACCACAAGCGAGACGATCGAACAGGCTCTCATTGTGCAAACCCCAACGCGCCGCGACAAGCAGGCCAGCGAAAAACGCGACCTGCTGCGCGCCCTGATTGAAGCAGAGGGCGACGCCTGTTCAAATGCGATCATCTTTTGCAACCGTAAGGTTGATGTCGATGTTGTTGCCAAGTCGTTGAAAAAACACGGCTATAACGCAGAACCCATTCACGGCGATCTTGAGCAAAGCCAACGGACGCGGACATTGGACGGATTTCGCGATGGATCCATCCGGTTTCTGGTGGCTTCCGACGTTGCAGCGCGCGGGCTTGATATCCCGAACGTTAGCCATGTTTTGAACTTCGATGTTCCAAGCCACGCTGAGGATTATGTTCACCGGATTGGTCGGACAGGCCGCGCCGGGCGCTCCGGAAAGACATTCATGATCGCAACAAGCTCGGACGAAAAATACCTTGCGGCCATCGAGTCGCTGGTCAATCAACCGATCCCGCGCGTCGCCAACCCGTTGGAGGCCAAGGCTCCAAAGGTGGAAAAAGAAGCCAAGACACCGGACGCCACCGAAAAAGCCGATGCCGACAAGCCAGCGGCCCCCGCCCGCCGCCGCACACGCACACGCAAGGACCAACCTGCGAAGGTTGCAGCCGACGTGATCGTTGAAAACGTGGTTGTTGAGGACGTGCCCGCAATTATCGAATCAGCACCTCCTCAGGTCGAAGAGCCCGCGCCACAGCCCACGAACAAACGCAGCAATACCCCGCGTCGCACCCAACGTTCTTCTGGTGGTCAATCCGGGCGACGTGATGACACGCCGATTCTCGGGCTTGGGGATCATGTGCCAGACTTTATCAACCTGTCGTTCAACGAGCGCAAAACAGGCTGACCAACACGACCAAGATCACCACATGTTCCAGACCGGAACGTGTGGTGCAGGCGCAAAAGTCTGTGTTGTTTGTGTCTTTCAATCATCTGCTGTCAAATCAAAAAGCCCCGCTCTTTCGAGCGGGGCTTTTTGAGTAAAGGCGACGTTACGTGTTTCAGGCCAGACGGCTGATCACGACAGTCACCTCGGGTTTACGCCCGATTTCCATGACGCAGGTCTGGCGCACAGCACGCCTGATCGCCTCATCCAGCTTTGTATCATCCGTCAGCAGTTTGTCTTTCGCCCTGCCAAGGAATTGCTCCAGATCCGCCTCGATCAGTTCAACAAGTGGCGCACCGCTGGTTCCGGTTACCGGCAGTCCTTTGGCCTCTGCCCAAGGTTCCCCCAGCGGCTCGTCCTCTTCGTCGATGATCAAAGTCACAAGAACATGGCCGTTAAGCGCCATCCTGATCCGGTCACGCACCACACCGTCCATGGCTCCGATCTTGACTGCTCCATCAAGATAGATTCGACCCGCCTCGATGAATTCGACAATCTCGGGTTCATCTCCGGTCAGATCAATCATCGAGCCGTTGGTCGCGATCTCGGCGGGAATGCCTTTTGCCTCGGCCATCTGCACATGACGCCTGAGCATCCGGTGCTCGCCGTGCATCGGCACAATCATCTGAGGCTTGACCAGATCATGCATCCGCTGCAAATCCGGACCGTTCGCGTGGCCCGAAACGTGATAAATGCCAGCCGTATCATCGACAACATCCACACCCATTTCAGAGAACGCATTGACGATACCGATGACGCCGCGCTCGTTGCCCGGAATGGTCTTGGACGAGAAAAGGAACATGTCCCCTTCCTTCATCTCAAGCCCCAGGTACTTTCCACGACTCAATTGCGCCGAGGCCGCCCGACGCTCACCCTGACTTCCAGTCACAAGCAACATCAGATTCTCACGCGGTATTTGACGCGCATCCTCCGGACTGATGGTCGGCGGGAAATCCTTGAGAACGCCCGTTTCGATCGCAACAGTGACCATCCGCTTCATCGCGCGACCCAGCAGACAGACCGACCGGCCACCCTTGACCGCAGCATCGGCAAGCGTTTTGACACGCGCCACATTGCTGGCAAAGGTCGTCGCCACAACCATACCCTTGGCGGACAGAACAAGCTCGGTTATCGCGGGACCGACCGAAATTTCGGAGCGCCCAGCATGGGGGACCTGAATATTGGTGCTGTCACAGACAAGCGCCTTGATCCCGCCCTTACCGACCACTTCTTGCCAAAGAGCCTCGTCAAAGGCCTCTCCGACGACTGGGTCGGTATCAAGTTTGAAGTCACCTGTGTGAATGATCCGGCCCGCAGGGGTTTCGATCAACAAAGAGGAGCTCTCCGGGATCGAATGCGAAATCGGAAGAAAAGACACAGTGAAGGGTCCGGTCTGCTGGGACTGCGGATAGGCCCCCACAATGCGCATCGCACTCAGGTCGGCACCGTGCTCGTCCATCTTGCGCGATGCCAAAGCACCGGTGAACTTGCGTGCATAAACCGGCACGCCAAGCTGGTCCCAAAAATGCCCCAAACCACCGATGTGGTCTTCGTGCCCATGGGTAATGAAAATAGCCTCAAGCCGATCCTTTCGCTCGATCAGCCACGACAGATCGGGGAAAATCAGATCGACCCCCGGAGTTGTATCCATATCTGGAAAGGTAACGCCAATGTCCACAAGGATAAGACGTTCTTTTCCCTCGGGCCCATAGCCGTAAACATAGGCGTTCATGCCCACTTCGCCCGCGCCGCCAAGGGGCAGGTAGATCAAACGATCACCGCTCATACAGGTGTCAAAGTCCTTATTTTTTGTTGTTAAAATCATGGATGACGGTCAAACCGTGCATCGTAAGATCGCTTTCGATCACGTCAAATAGCACATCGCCCGTCGAGAACAAAGGCGCAAGCCCCCCCGTACCAACAATTAACATCGGATGGGCATATTCCGCCTTTATCCGCCCACAAATCC
>JBLHUT010000028.1:0-19879 GCA_047629975.1 Paracoccaceae bacterium | reverse complement strand
ATTTTTCGCAGCATTTCCCCTTCGAGCCTGAATTGGGAAAAGGTGGATTGTTTGGCAAGTTGCAGCAGGGTGCGGGGCAAATGAAGGGCCTCTTTCGGGTCGGAGAAAATGCAAGGTATCCCGAAGGCGCTCCGGGCATCATGAAGGTGCGGTATGTCAAGAAGTCTCGCTTGTACACGAGCGACAGTGAAAAGGTCAAATGCCCCCTCGCACGTTAGCCCTAACCGGCCCCTAACAAGTGAGGCCACACAGCAGAAATCCGGTTTTTGGGCAATATCCACACCGCACCAACCGGGTGCCCCTTCCCGTCCGGGATGATGCCCGATAAACTGCGCCCTGACACGCTAACAGATCGGAGACAGCATGACCCGGCCCAAAATCGGCATTATCGGTGGCAGCGGCGTTTATGAAATCGACGGGCTGCAAGAACCGCAGTGGCAATCGGTCGACACGCCTTGGGGTGCGCCGTCTGATCAGGTTTTAAGCGGGCGGCTCGGAGACTTGGAGCTTGTCTTTCTACCCCGCCACGGGCGCGGTCATGTTCACAGCCCGACGCAGGTACCTTACCGCGCCAACATCGACGCGCTTAAACGGATGGGCGTGACAGATGTGATCGCGGTGTCGGCATGTGGGTCGTTCCGCGAAAAGATAGCCCCCGGAGATTTCGTGATCGTCGATCAATTCATCGACCGGACCGTCGCACGTGACACGTCGTTTTTCGGAACCGGCTGTGTGGCGCATGTCTCGATGGCGCATCCCACCTGCGCACGGCTCGGGACAGATTGTGCAACTGCCGCGCGCGCCGCCGGGATCACGGTGCACGACGCCGGCACGTACCTTGCGATGGAGGGGCCCCAATTCTCGACCTTGGCCGAATCGCGCCTGTACCGCGACACATGGGGCTGTGATGTGATCGGCATGACCAACATGCCCGAAGCAAAACTCGCCCGCGAAGCCGAACTGTGCTATTGCGCCGTCGCGATGGTCACCGATTATGATTGCTGGCACCCCGACCATGATGCCGTCGATGCGGCGCAGGTCATCAAGGTCATGACCGCAAACGCGCAGGCCGCAAAAACGATGATTGCCGGGCTTCCCGCCCTGCCCATTGCCAAGGCGCGCGCCCTGTGCCCGTGCGGCTGTGACCGGGCGCTGGACAATGCGCTGATTACCGCCGAAACAGCCCGTGATCCCGATTTGCTGGCAAAGCTTGACGCTGTGGCCGGTCGCGTACTTTAACTGCTTGAAAGGGCTTTGCCGTCGATGAAAACTGTCTCTGACTATATCCGCACCATCCCCGATTTCCCCCATGAGGGGATCATGTTCCGCGATGTTACAACGCTTTTTGCCGATCCGCGCGGGTTTCGCATGGCCGTAGATCTGATGTTGCACCCTTATTCAGGTGTGCGCATCGACAAGGTCATCGGCCTTGAGGCGCGCGGGTTTATCCTTGGCGGGGCGATTGCGCATCAATTGGGCGTAGGGTTTGTGCCGGTGCGCAAAAAGGGCAAGCTGCCGGGCAAGACCCTCAGCGAGAGTTATACGCTGGAATATGCCACTGCGACGGTCGAAATTCACGATGACGCCATAGCCCCCGGTGAACGTGTCTTGCTGGTCGATGACCTGTTGGCCACAGGCGGCACGGCACAGGCCGGCATCACACTGGTGCAGCGTCTGGGTGGAGAGATTGTGGGCTGCACCTTTGTGGTGGATCTGCCCGAACTGGGTGGCCGGGCCAGGCTGGAAGCGCTGGGGATGGATGTCGCGACCTTGTGCGACTTTTCCGGTGCCTGACGCCCGATCCCGACCTGACCAGACCTGATCCAGATGTCGGCCTAATGCAGCCGCGAGTGGGTCAGATACCCCTGCACCGTTTCCTCACCAAGCGCCTTGAGCGCCTCAAGGCGGTGCAACCCCTCGATCAGAACAAACCCTTCGCCATCAACACGAACCCTGATCGGTGTGGTTTGCCCGTTCTCGAGGATATCCTCGGCCAGTGTCTGGACCTTGTCGGGTTCAAGGGTTTTTGCGCGCTTGACCGGGACACGCACCTTTTCAATGGGCAGTGTTTTCTTTTCAAGCATAGATCAGCTCCCTTTGAGCGGGCCCGTCCGCCCGATGGTCAACCCTAGCACGAAATTGATCCGCCACAATCGTCCAGCGCGCTCAGGCGGGCGGAACAACTGCACCCGGATTCATGATGCCCTTAGGGTCAAGCGCGTCCTTGATCGCCCGCATCGCCACCAGCTTGGCCGGATCACCGTAACGTTTCAGATCATCCACCTTGAGCCGCCCGATCCCGTGCTCGGCACTCACCGAACCATCAAAGGAATGCACCAGATCATGGATCGCCCGCTTGATCGCGGGCCGTTCGTTTTCGTGGTCGGCGCGCTGCCGCCCCGGCATCGGAAAGACGTTGTAATGCAAATTACCATCCCCCACATGACCAAAGCAATTGATGCGGAAGTCACCGATTTCGCCAATCACCTCGGCGCCTTTGCGGATAAAATCGGGGATCGCGCCAAGCGGCATGGAAATATCGTGCGACGACACCGATCCGATCCGGCGATTCGCCTCGGGGATGTTTTCGCGGATCGCCCAGAACTCTGCTCGTTGGGCTTGCGACTGGGCAATCACCCCGTCAAGCGCCAACCCTTCGTTCGCGGCCTGCTCGAAAAGCATTTCAAGCGCCTGTGTGACGTCGACACCGCGCCCCAGCCCAACATCGATCAGAACCATCCATTCGGGCTTTTGCGCAAAAGGTTGGCGTACTTCGGGCATCTTTTCGCTCAAGAAATCCAGCCCCATCCGGTGCATGATCTCAAAGGCCGATACCCCCTGCCCCAGATGCTGGCCCGCCAGTGACAGCAGCTTCAGCGCCGCCTCCGGCCCCGGCACAACAATTAACGCAGCCCCCTCGACGACCGGTCTGGGAAACAACCGCAAGCTGGCAGCCGTGATAATCCCTAGCGTTCCTTCGGCGCCGATCATCAGATGTCTGAGATCATAGCCGGTGTTGTCTTTGCGCATCCGGCGCAGGCCGTGATAGATGCTGCCGTCAGGCATGACCGCCTCGATCCCAAGACACAGATCACGCGCATTACCGTATCGCAGCACATTGACCCCGCCCGCATTCGTCGACATCAATCCACCTATCCGCGCCGACCCCTCCGAGGCCAGCGAAAGCGGAAACAGACGTTCCACACTTTGAGCCGCATTCTGCACATCAACCAGAATCGCCCCCGCTTCGGCCACCAGCACGTTCTCGTCAGGGTAGACCGCCCGCACCGCGCTCATCCGCTCAAGCGACAGCACCAGCGGCTTTGGCCCCGCAGGCGCAATTTGCCCCCCGACCAGCCCCGTTCCACCGCTATACGGGATCACGGCCACGCCGGCGTCATGGGCCGCAGCAATCGTTTGCGCCACCTCGGCGGTGGAGCCGGGCGCCACCAAAAGCGCATCCGCTCCGGCATAACGCCCGCGCGGTTCCTCAAGGTACTTCGGCTCCAGCGGGCGAAACGCGCCCGCGGGTAGCACACTGCGCAGATGCGCCTCGAATGTGTCGGATACAGAGTTCAACATAGGCTATCGGCCTTTCCGTCCTTGATCAATCGCGCCCCAGAACAATCATAGAGCACCGGTCCGGCGCAACCCTCTATTCCGGATCGCGCAGATAGAGCGGATCAAGCACCATCACCGTCGGCCTGCCAGGAAGCTTTTTAAGCGATGTTTCCAGAAAACTGCTTTCAAACCGGACGATATCGAAATCATCCGCCATGTTCTGCAGGAACAGATCAAGGTTGGACGGCCCGAACCAGTGCATCGGGATCACAATCGACGCCCGCATCCGGGTCAACATCCGGATCAGACTGGCCCGGTCGATGGTCATGCCGCCGTCCACTGGCGCCATTACGATATCAAGCCGTCCGATTGCGGCGTATTGCTCGGCGGAGGGTTCGTGATGCAGGTGCCCCAGATGGCCGATGCACATGCCTCCGACCTCGAAGATAAAGATCGAATTACCATCCGTCACAGGCTCGCCCCCCCATCTGCTGCGGATATCGGTGGTGACGTTGCGCACCAGCATCTCGCCCAGATCCAACCGGATATCTGCCGGCACACCGTTCGTGCGCCACCCCTTCAGAACATGTGCGATATTCGGATCGGGATACCCCGTCCAATGGCTGTCGTGGGCATTGTTCATCGTCACGATATCGGGCGCAAAATTCGAGGTACCCATAAACCCGGTATAATCGGTGGCCACTGTCAGCCCGCCTGCCGTTTCCAGCAGGAACATGGCATGATCAACATAGTTGATCCGAACCGTATCGGCATCGGGCAATGGCTCGAAATAACGGGCAGGTTGCACGAATTGCAGGCCCGGAACGCTTTGCGCAAGCGAGATGCAATGCGACGGCTTTCGTTCTTGTGCAAGGCTCTGCCCGGCTCCCCCCATGAATGCCAACAGGGCGAAGAGGAAAATTATGCGCGTCATGACCGGCCTCCTTTTGGTTTTCGAAAAGGTAGCTCTTGGCCCGCGGATGTCACCAAGGAAGTTGCCGTTTTCCATATCTGGCATCAAAGGCAGACGGATTATCCTGAAAAAGAGGCACTAGGTCGCATCGGCCCGCTCGCGTCTGCCGCCGCGCAGATTGGCAAACAACACGTGATCGCGCCATTTTCCCTGTATCTGCAAATAGCTTTTGGCGACCCCCTCGTATCTGAACCCGCAAGCCTCCAATACCCCGCGCGAGGCCTGATTCTCGGGCAGGCAGGCCGCTTCGATGCGACTTAGGTCCAGTGTCGTAAAGGCATGATGGGTCAGCGCCTCGATCGCTTCGCGCATGTAACCTTGTCGCGCAAAAGGTGCCCCGACCCAATAGCCCAACGTGCCAGCCTGTGCAGGGCCGCGCCGGATATTATCAAGTGTGATCGCCCCGAGAAGACTGTCGTCTTGCTGTCGGATAAGAAAAAAGGGCAAGGCGGTGCCAGCACTGACAGCACGCTGCGCCCAATACACGCGATTGGTGAATGCCTTGCGCGTCAAATGATCCGATGCCCACGACGGCTCCCATTGCTGCAAAAAGCCGATGCTATCGTGCCGAAGCGCCGACCAGGACCGGAAATCGCCATGCATAGGGGGGCGCAAGATCATCCGGTCGGTGACGATCCGTATCTTGCGCCGCCCCAGACGCATCAAGCGGCAAGCCTGTCCCGCAATGCGCCGTGGCTTGGCGCGGTCTCTGCCGGGCCATAAAGCGCCAGCGCCGATTTGCCGTTTTCGACCATGTCCTGTGCATAGGCGGCAACCTGCATCAACCCGACCGCGTCAACCTTGGCGATTGCCTCGGCCAACGAGGGCACACGGTCATAGATAGATACCAGCCGCGACAAACGCTCGGCCCTGCTTGAAGGGCTTTCAAGCCCCATCAGCAACCCGGCCTTCATCTGGGCACGCGCACGGGCGACCTCGGCCTCGGTCATGCTGTCGACCGATCGTTTGAGTTCGTCGATGGTCAGCATTGCCAAGCCGTCGATATCCTCACCGCTGGTGCCCGCATAGACCGTAAGCATTCCGGTGTCGGCATAGGCTCCCGCAGACGCAAAGATCGAATAGCACAATCCACGCTTTTCACGGACCTCCTGAAACAGACGCGATGACATACCGCCACCCAGCAACGAGGAATAGATCTGTGCGGTATAGATCGTGTCGTCGCAATACCCCGGACATTCGAATGCCAACGCGAAATGCACCTGCTCCAATGTCTTGATCTCGCGGCGCTCGCCACCTGCGAATTGCGCCACATCCGGCACAGATCCCAGCAACGGCGACAGATGGCCGAACAACTCTTCGGCGATCTTCATGATCTGGTCGTGATCCACCGCCCCCGCGGCCGCAAGCACCATTTGACCGGGGCCATAATGCTGCCCGACAAACTGCCGAAGGTCGTCGCGCGAAAACGCGCCGACACGCTCTGACGGGCCAAGGATTGTGCGCCCCAACGGCTGCCCCGGATAGGCGGCTTCCTGAAGCCAGTCAAAGATCACATCATCCGGCGTATCAAGCGCCTGCCCGATCTCTTGCAGAATCACACCGCGCTCGACCTCGATCTCGGCAAGGTCAAAGACAGGATTGAGCACAATGTCGGCAATCACATCCAGCGCCAGCGGCACGTCCGCGGCCAGAACACGCGCGTAATATGCCGTCATCTCGCGACTGGTATAGGCGTTGATATAGCCGCCGACATCCTCGATCTCTTCGGCAATCTGGAGCGCGCTGCGCCGTTTGGTGCCTTTGAACGCCATATGTTCAAGAAAATGCGCGATGCCGTTTTGTGCCAGCAACTCGTGCCGGCCACCCACATTTACCCACACCCCGATAGAGGCCGATTCCAGCCCCGGCATGTGTTCGGTTACGATCCTGAGCCCGTTGGGCAACCTGTCAAGATTTACGCTCAATCGGCGCGCCTTTCTTTGATCAACTCTTCGATGGCCTCGAGGTCGTTTTCAACCCGGCTCACACGTTCGGGACGGTCATACAGGTCTGCCATTCGAGATGGAAGTGCTGGATGCTGCCCCGTGGCGGCTTCCACGGCGGCAGGAAACTTCGCCGGATGCGCCGTCGCAAGGGTAATCATCGGGCTGGTGCCCGCATGGGCCCCGGCCACATGCACACCGACCGCGCTGTGCGGGCACAGGATCTCGCCGGTCTGGGCTGCCAGACGACGGATCGTGGCCGCCGTTGTTGCCTCGTCGCACATTCCGCTGGCAAAAGTCTCGTGCAGACGCTCGAACGCTCCCTGAGAGACACTGAACCCGCCCTTCGAGGAAAGCTCCTCCATCAGGCCGGCAATGGCACGGCCATCCCGATCATAAAGATCGAACAATGCCCGTTCGAAATTCGAGCTGACCTCGATATCCATCGAAGGTGAAATCGTCGGCACCACGCCGGACTTCCGGTACTCCCCCGTGCGGATGCAGCGATTGAGAATGTCGTTCTGATTCGTCGCCACCACCAGTTTATCAATCGGCAGGCCCATCTTTTTGGCGATGTATCCCGCAAAAATATCCCCGAAATTGCCCGTTGGCACCGTGAAACCGACCTTGCGGTCAGGCGCCCCCAGCGTCGTTGCCGCAGAGAAATAATACACCACCTGGGCAAGCACCCGCGCCCAGTTGATCGAGTTGACCCCCGCCAGCCCGACACCGTCGCGAAACGCAAAATCGTTGAACATGTCCTTCACGCGCGCCTGACAATCATCGAAATCGCCCGTCACCGCCAAAGCATGCACATTCGCTTCGGTTGGTGTCGTCATTTGCCGGCGCTGCACCTCGCTGACCCGGCCGTGCGGATACAGGATAAAGACGTCGACCGCTGCAAGCCCGCGAAAGGCCTCGATCGCGGCGGACCCTGTGTCGCCACTGGTGGCGCCTACGATGGTCACCTTGCGATTGTTACGCTTCAGGGCAACCTGAAACATCTGCCCGATCAGCTGCATGGCGAAATCTTTGAAGGCGAGTGTCGGGCCGTGGAACAGCTCCAGCAGGTGATGGTTCGGGCCAAGCTGAACCAACGGCGCGCGCGCCGGATGGCCGAAACCGGCATAGGCCTTTTCGATGATCTCTTCGAATTCGGCATCCGTGAACGTATCGCCAAGGAAGGGCCGCATCACCCGAAAGGCGACCTCTTCATAGCGAAGGCCCGCCATCTCGCGGATCGCGGCCGAACTCAGGACCGGGATCGTTTCGGGGACATAAAGGCCGCCGTCGCGCGCCAGACCCGTCAACATCGCCTCTTCGAAATTCAAAACGGGCGCAGTGCCCCGCGTGGAAATATACTTCATCGCCTACTGCCCCTCTTCAGACCGCTCGACGCGCCATACGCCAAAGCAGGAACGCTGTCATCCCAAACCATACCAAAGCCAACCCGAACCAGGTCACCGCATAACCAAGATGATCGTTCGGAATCCCGGAAGTATCAACCGGAAGCGGTGACACCGGCGTGTCGTCGACCGAAAGAGTGCGCGCAATCAAAAGAACCGGCTCGGTTCCCAACCGCTGCGCCAGCATCGGCACGTCGCGGGCAAACCAGATGTTTGCGGCCTCGTCCGGCTCGGGTGTGAAGCTGTCGATCTCGTCGGGCCAATGCAGGTTTCCGGTGATCGCCACAGGGGTCGAATGCACAGGAGCCGGGCCTGCTGCAACCGTCTCGAAGCCGCGATCAAGCAGAATGATCCGCCCGTCCTGCAACACCAGCGGAGAAATGATGCGGTACCCCGCCCCACGGGTTTTCTGGCTGACTAGCACCCGCACGAAATCGGTGCCGATCGTACCCCGCGCCGTCACCGCGAGATAGGTGTCGGTGGCCGGATCGGGCGTTGTGGGAACAGGCACCGGCACGTCGGTCATCCGCGCGCTGATTTCCGCAAGAGCCGCCTCTTTCCACGCCAGCCGGTCAACCTGCCAAAATCCGAGCGACGCAAGAATACCCACCCCGACAAGTCCGAAAAGCAAAGGTGCAAGATACCGCATGAAACCCCCGTGAACGGCTGCGCTTAAAACAAGGGGCGCAGCAAAGCCGCGCCCCTGTAACAGATTAATGTGCCATCAGATGGCCTTAGGTCAGGCGCCCCAGATGTAGATCGCACCGAACAGGAACAACCAGACAACATCCACAAAGTGCCAGTACCACGCAGCGGCCTCAAAACCGATGTGCTTTTCAGGCGTGAAATGGCCCTTGCGCAGACGCAAATAACACACAAACAGGAAGATCGTTCCGATAATCACATGAGCGCCGTGGAAGCCGGTCGCCATAAAGAATGTCGCCCCGTAGATGTTACCCGAGAAACCGAATGTCGCGTGGCTGTACTCGTATGCCTGAAATGCCGTGAAAACGACGCCAAGGATAACGGCAAGGATCAGACCAGTCGCCACGTCCTTGCGGTTGTTCTCGTGGACCAGCGCGTGGTGTGCCCATGTCGCGGCACAGCCCGAACACAGCAGGATCAGCGTGTTGATCAGCGGCAGATGCCACGGGTCAAACGTTTCGATCGAGGGCGGGGGCCACATGCCTTCGGAGAACGTCGCCATCGGATAGAGCGCGTGTTTGAAGAACATCCAGAACCATGCCGCAAAGAACATGATCTCGGACATGATAAAGAAGATAAAGCCATAGCGAAGCCCGATGCGGACAACGGGTGTGTGGTCGCCAACAGCACTTTCGGTGACCATTTCTGCCCACCAAGCGTACATCACGTAGAGCACAAGTGCCAAACCGATGAAAAACAGGAACGGTGTTACGTCATGCATCCACATGACAGAGCCGAACAACATGACGAAGCCGCCAAGTGCGCCCAGAAACGGCCAAATGGAGGGTGGCAAAATATGGTAGTCGTGATTCTTTTCATGCGCCATCGGGTGTCCCTTTCGGCTGGCTTATGTCACGTTGTAGCCCGTCCTGAGGGGCGACAAACACTCTGGCCTGCTCTTCCGGCAGGTCGATTTCGTAGAAAGTGTAGGAAAGCGTGATGGAATGCACAAATTTGGCATCCCTGTCAGTCACGATCTCGGGGTCGACATAGAACGTCACAGGCATCAGAACCCGCTCACCGGGCTGCAATATCTGCTGTTCAAAACAAAAGCAGTCGATCTTGGAAAAGAAGTATCCCGCCTCGAACGGGGCCACATTATAGCTTGCCGAACCGGCAATAACGCGGTCCGTCGGGTTGTAGGCCTCATAAAAAGCAAGGCCGGTTTCCCCGATCTTCAGTTCCATCTCGAACTGGACAGCCTTGAATTCCCAAGGCATATCGCGCTCTTTGCTGGCATCGAACCTGATCTTGATCGTTCGGTCCAACACCACATCGGACTCTGCAAGGGCACGATTTGTCGTGCCCCCGAAACCTGTTACCTGACAGAACCACTGATAAAAGGGCACGGATGCCCATGCCAATGACCCCATCAAGACCACAACACCAAGCGCTTGTGCGGCTGTTTTGTTTTTCGCTTCCATGATGTCTACTCCGTTGCCGGAACCAAAGCAGGACGGGCGACATGATCGAATTTCTCGACCGGCAAGCCTGTCTTGATTTTCACGACCGACAATCCAAAAACGATTGCGATAAACCCTATCAACAGCAGCCCGACGCCAAAGTTGCGCCCCTTGCGGCGATGATGCAGCTCGTGTTCAACCCGGATCATGTCCAGCCTCCCCAAAGTCCGGCATTCTTTAGCATGGCATCCCCCAACAGCGCCAGAAAATGCGCAAAGAGATACCACAGCGAGAAGCGGAAAAACTTCTTTTCAACGGCGAAATTATCAGCATCTGCCACGGGCCGGTCCCGCTTCCAGATATCCCAAGCACCTTTCAGAAAGATCGCGTTCAGTGCCACAGCCACCAACAGGTAGATCGGACCACCGATAGAGGTAAATCCCATGGCAACCGCGAAAAAGGCCAGCACAATCGTGTAGATCAGAATGTGACGGCGCGTGACGGCGTGACCATGCGTTACGGTCAACATCGGCACGCCGGCGTTGGAGTAATCTTCCTTCATGAACAACGCCAGCGCCCAGAAATGCGGCGGTGTCCACAAAAAGATCAGTGCGAACATCAGGCTCGATTCAATCGAGATGCCTCCGGTCGCGATGGCCCAACCGATCATCGGCGGGAAAGCTCCGGCTGCGCCACCGATGACGATGTTCTGCGGTGTCCACCGCTTGAGCCACATGGAGTAGATCACGATGTAGAAGAAGATCGTGAACGCCAGCAATCCTGCCGCCACCATGTTCGACGCAAGACCGACCATGACAACTGACAATCCCGACAGCGCCAGCCCGAACCCGAGCGCATCCCCCGGCGTGACCTTGCCGGCAGGAATAGGGCGTTGGGCCGTGCGGCGCATGATCTGGTCGATGTCCGCATCCCACCACATGTTCAATGCCCCCGACGCACCCGCGCCGATTGCCACAAACAAGATCGCCGTAAAGCCGACCATCGGATGCACACCGACCGGAGCCACCAACAGCCCGACAAGTGCGGTGAACACGACAAGCGACATCACCCGCGGCTTGAGAAGGCGATAGAAATCCTTCAGATCCGGCTCTGTCACACGACCGTTATAAAGTTCAGCATCAGCCATTTCGAGGCCTCCCGGGATACAGTTTACTCAACCGATGCGAAATCAATGCTGCGCGGCGTGCCAGCATACTCGAGAATTGCCCCGTCCAGCCATGCCTCATAGACTTCCTGGCTGACCACTTTCACGGTGATCGGCATGTAAGCGTGCTTGATCCCGCAAAGTTCAGAGCATTGCCCGAAATAGATGCCTTCCTGCTCCGCTTTGAACCAAAGCTCGGCAACGCGGCCGGGAATACCGTCTTGCTTGACGCCGAAGGCCGGGATTGTCCACGAGTGGATCACGTCCGCTCCGGTGACCTGCACAACGATGGTCTTGTTGACAGGGACAACCATCGCGGTGTCCGTTGCCAGCAGGTATTCGCTATCGCTGTAGCCGTAGTCAACAAGCTCGTCGCGCTCGAGCATCAGGCTGTCAAAGGCGAAATCATGCTGGGGATACTCGTAACCCCAGTACCATTGGTAGCCTACAGCCTTGATAACAACGTCACCTTCGGGGATTTCCTGCTGCTTGAACAGAACCGGAAGGCTGAAGGAGCCGATAAAGACCAGAATAATGATCGGCACGACTGTCCACGTGATCTCGATCGGAGAATTATGGGTAAAGGTGGCGGGCGTCGGATTGCGCTTGTGATAGAACGCATAGCTCGCATAGGCCAGCAAGGCCGTCACGAACAAGCTGATGATCGTGATGATGATCAGCACCATCCCGTCAAGCCAGTGCAGGTCACGCGCCAGCTCTGTCACAGCCGGTTGAAAGCCGATCCCGCCGGGTATCGGTTTCCCGATGATCTCAAGCTCGCCCAGCGCATCTTGAGCTTTTGCAGCCCCCGCTACACCAAGTGCAGTAAACGATGCGGCCGCGCCGCGAAGCAAATTGGAAAGTTGCATTTATCCGTCCTGTTCATGGGGCTGTCGCAGCCCCCCGTCCTGTTTGTCGCAAGCCCTGACCGTAAAGGTATGGCACAGACATTGTTCCCTGCGACGGAGAAACCATATTAAGGTGGTAAGGATCAAGCGCATGCAGCGCGGCATTGCGCCGCTCCAAGCCCTAACAGGCCGATCTGCTGGAACTTTAACTGTTAAATCGGCACCGCGCTCTGCGGCTCCGGGCTCAAAGGATACCAAATGGCTTCAACATTCCGCCCCTTCGAAACCAAAATCGACGAATCCACCGCCCTTCGTGTGCTGCAAGAGGCCACGAAAGGCGCCGATGACGGTGAATTGTTCATGGAGCGGCGTAAATCCGAGACGCTCGTTTTTGACGACGGCCGGTTGAAGAATGCAAGCTATGATGCCGCCGAGGGGTTCGGCCTGCGCGCGGTGCGCGGCGAAACATCCGGATACGCCCACGCCACCGAGATCAGCGAATCCGCGATGCGCCGCGCGGCACAGACAACCCTGCTTGCCGTCGGCACAGGCGGAGGAACAATGGCTGCACCGCCTGCTGCGACCAACCGCAGGCTGTACGGTGACGACGATCCGATTTCCGGCGTGGCGTTCCCCGTCAAGGTGGACACCCTTCGGGAGATTGACGCCTTTGCCCGCGCCATGGACCCGCGTGTTGTGCAGGTATCTGCCACCGTGGCGGCATCATTGCAGGAGGTCGTGATCCTGCGCCCTGACGGGAGCCATGTGAGCGACACGCGCCCCATGTCACGGTTGAACATCTCGGTGATCGTCGAACAGGACGGACGCCGCGAACAGGGCGGTATGGGGGGCGGCGGTCGGGCGGGCCTCGATGGCCTGATCGACCGCTCCAACTGGCAGGGCGTCGCGCGGGAAGCATTGCGTATTGCCCTCGTCAATCTCGAAGCCGTCCCCGCCCCCGCAGGCGTGATGGATGTGGTGCTCGGCCCGGGCTGGCCCGGCATCTTGTTGCACGAGGCCATCGGCCACGGGCTCGAGGGTGATTTCAACCGCAAACAGACCTCCGCTTTTTCCGGCTTGATGGGACAACAAATTGCCGCAAAAGGCGTAACGGTCCTCGACGACGGGACCATGCCCGACAGGCGCGGTAGCATCACCGTTGATGACGAAGGCACGCCCAGCGCGAAAAATGTCCTGATCGAAGACGGTGTCCTTGTCGGGTATATGCAAGACCGTCAGAACGCGCGCCTGATGGGGGTCGCACCCACCGGCAACGGGCGACGTCAAAGCTACGCCCATCCGCCGATGCCACGCATGACAAACACCTATATGTTGTCCGGTGACGCCAGCCCCGCCGATATCCTGGCGGATCTCAAGGACGGGATTTACGCCGTGGGCTTTGGCGGCGGACAAGTCGACATCACCAACGGCAAATTCGTATTCTCCTGCACCGAGGCGTACCGGATCCAGGACGGCAAGATAGGCGCCCCCGTCAAAGGAGCCACGTTGATTGGCGATGGTGCGACCGCGCTCAAACAGATCCGTGCAATCGGAAACGACATGGCGCTTGATCCCGGCATCGGGAATTGCGGCAAGGCCGGGCAATGGGTGCCGGTTGGCGTCGGGCAACCCACCTTGATGATCGGCGGGCTGACCGTGGGCGGTGCAGCCACCTGATCCACCCCGTTGCCGGACAAAAACCCGACTGTTGGGATTTTGTCCGGTACATAGCCCTGTTCATGCGCGGCTGCGGGCCTGTTTTCACCTCGAAAGGCAACGATCGGAACGGGCCGCAGCAGATCCGCAGATACCGGCAAAAAAAATCTCAACACAAAGCGACACAAATTCGAAAATGACATTGCTGTTTACATGCTGTTAACCACTTCACGCTAAATGTGGTTTTGCAAGCAGACGGAGCGATGACGGCGTGGATATATTTTCTTCCCCACCCCCCCTCGCACCACCCACCTCGGAAGAAGACAGGTTGTCATGGCTTCGTCTCTTGCGCTCTCGCCGGGTCGGCCCCGCCACGTTTTTCCGGCTGATGGCCGAACATTCCGGCAGCGCCACACAGGCCCTTGGCGCGCTGCAGGACGTCGCGGCCAACGCAGGGGTAAAGGGTTATGAATCGTGCCCCGAAGGTATCGCGCATGCCGAACTGAGGAACGGATTTCGCGCCGGAGCGGTCCCCGTGTTTTTCGGCAGCCCCCAGTATCCGAAAGCCTTGATGGAGATTCCCGACTGCCCGCCGGTTTTGTGGGCACGCGGCGATATCACCTTGTTGAACCGGCCTGCAATCGCGCTTGTCGGTGCCCGCAATGCTTCAAGCGTTGGCGGCCGGATGGCGCGAAAACTCTCAGGTGATCTGGGCGCGGCAGGGTTTGTCATTGTCTCCGGCCTTGCACGGGGCATCGACAAAATCGTTCACGAAGCCGCCCTTGGGACAGGAACAATCGCCGTGGTCGCAGGCGGCGTCGATGTCATCTATCCTCGGGAAAACAAAGTGCTTACCGGACAAATCGCCGAACAGGGGCTCATCGTGTCCGAACACCCCCCCGGGCTTGCGCCGCAGGCCCGCCACTTTCCCAAGCGCAATCGAATCATTTCCGGACTTGCTCAAGCTGTCGTTGTGGTTGAAGCCGCCGCGCGCTCGGGAAGCTTGATTACCGCGCGCAATGCCCTTGATCAGGGGCGCGATGTGTTCGCTGTTCCCGGGCATCCTTTCGAGGCCCGTGCCGCCGGGGGAAACATGCTGATCCGCGACGGTGCCCTTTTGGTACGTGGAGCCACGGACGTGATAGAGGCGATTGCCCCGACGCTTTCAATGGCCGAACCTGACGTGCCCCGAACCTTGAACGCCGGCCAAACAGACGCCCCCCGCCCCGACGTTTCAAAAGACGGGCCACAAAACGGGCACACCGCATCCTCTGGCGATTTGCCGAAACGCATACTCGACCTTCTGGACACAACCCCGGTCGCCGAAGACCAGTTGTTGCGCGACCTCGACATTTCTCCAGCCGACGCAGCCCACGATCTTTTGATGCTCGAACTTGACGGCGCGATCGAACGCCACGCAGGTGGCCTGATCGGTCGTGTACCACGATCATAAACGCCAGCCGTAAAAAAACGGCAAGTTTTCGCAATCGCAGCATCGACGCATTGACAAGCCTTCAAGAGGCCCCAATGTTGCGCCGAACCGAAGTTCCGAACATCCCTGGAAGGAAAACCATGCCGGTCGTTGTCGTCGAATCGCCTGCCAAGGCCAAGACAATCAACAAGTATCTGGGCAGCAACTATACCGTTCTTGCTTCCTATGGACACGTCCGCGACCTGCCCCCCAAGGACGGTTCGGTCGATACAGATAACGAATTCGAGATGAAATGGGAGGTTTCCGCCGAAAGCCGAAAGCATGTCAAAGCCATTGTTGACGCGCTCAAGGACGACAATGAACTGATCCTCGCAACCGACCCCGACCGCGAGGGAGAGGCGATCAGTTGGCACCTTGAAGAAACATTGCGCAGCCGCAAAGCCATCAAGAAGTCGACCCCCGTCAGCCGGGTCGTTTTCAACGCGATCACCAAAACCGCCGTCACCGAGGCCATGAAAAACCCGCGTCAGGTCGACATGGAACTGGTCGAGGCCTACCTCGCGCGGCGTGCGCTTGATTATCTTGTAGGCTTCAACCTGAGCCCGGTCTTGTGGCGCAAACTGCCCGGCGCGAAATCGGCAGGGCGGGTTCAGTCCGTCAGCCTTCGGATCATCGTCGAGCGCGAGATGGAGATCGAGGCCTTCAAGCCTCGTGAATACTGGAGCGTCAAGGCGATGCTCGAAACGCCGCGGGGCCAGACATTCGAGGCGCGCCTGACGGTTCTGGGCGGCCAAAAACTTGACCGGTTCGATCTGGCCAATGCCACTTCGGCCGAACTGGCCGTTCAGGCCGTGACCACCCGCGCCCTGAGCGTGACCTCCGTTGAGGCCAAACCGGCAAACCGCAACCCTTCGGCCCCGTTCATGACCTCGACTTTGCAGCAAGAAGCCAGCCGCAAGTTCGGCATGGGCGCGCGCCAGACCATGAGCAACGCACAGCGCCTTTATGAGGCGGGGCACATCACGTACATGCGGACAGATGGCATCGACATGGCCCCCGAAGCCGTGCACGCTGCGCGCGACGCGATCAAGGCGCGATACGGTGCCGAATATGTTCCGCCCAGCCCGCGGATGTACAAGAACAAGGCCAAAAACGCCCAAGAGGCGCACGAATGTATCCGCCCGACAGAATTGTCGGCTGATGCCTCGGATGTCAAACTGTCGGATCCCGATCAACGCAAGCTGTACGATCTGATCTGGAAGCGTACGCTTGCCAGTCAGATGGAGGCCGCCCGACTTGAACGGACCACCGTGGATGTCGGCTCTGCCGACGGGCAGGTGGTTTTGCGCGCGACCGGTCAGGTTGTCTTGTTCGACGGCTTCATGAAAGTCTACGAAGAGGGGCGCGACGATGTGTCGGGCGACGAAAACGAAAGCCGCCTGCCAAAGATCACCCAAGGCGAGCCGGCCAAACTGGCGGGAGGGGCCTTTGAGGCCGATTACACCAAGGCCAGCGGCAAATCCGACGACGTGGTGGAAGACAGCGCCAGCGGGCTGCGCCTGAACAAGGCCGCCATCCTGTCAGCAGATGCCGCCGTGCTGGGCCTGCAATCATTCACCCAGCCACCGCCGCGTTATACCGAGGCCACACTGGTCAAACGGATGGAGGAGCTGGGCATCGGGCGCCCTTCGACCTATGCCTCGATCGTCACCACGATCCAGGATCGGGAATACGTTCGAAAAGACAAGAACCGCTTGATTCCAGAAGACAAAGGCCGTTTGGTCATTGCCTTTCTGTCCAATTATTTCCGGCAATACGTGGGCTATAATTTCACCGCGGGTCTGGAAGAAGAGTTGGACCACGTTTCGGCGGGCGAGGCCAATTACAAAGACGTGCTGGCCCGCTTCTGGACAGATTTCTCGGCTGCCATCGCCGAGACCTCCGAGTTGCGCATCACGGAAGTGCTCGAAAAGATCAACGAGGTTCTGGAGCCGCACCTTTTCCCTGCCAAAGAGGACGGATCAGACCCGCGCCTGTGTCCGAATTGCGAAATCGGGCGCCTGTCGATGCGCACGGCACGATCGGGTGGCGCCTTCATCGGCTGCTCGAACTATCCTGAATGTCGCTATACCCGCGCGTTCGGCCCACCAGTCGAGGGCGCCGAAGACGACGGCGGCATCCCCCCCGAAGGCAAATTGCTGGGCACGGATCAAGGTGACGAAATCCGCGCCTTCAAGGGCCGTTTCGGCCCCTACGTTCAACGCGGCCCCGTCACCGAGGAAAACAAAAAGCCACCGCGCCAATCCATCCCCAAGGGCTGGCCGCCCGAAGAAACCGACCTGGAAAAGGCGCTGATGCTGCTGGCCCTGCCCCGCCCCATCGGCCCGCATCCCGAAGACAGCGTGATGATCTGGGCGACAATCGGGCGCTATGGCCCGTATCTGAAGCACAATGTCGACACAGGGCGTGGCGGATCGACCGCACCTTTGCCCGACATCGAAGACGTCTTTACCATTGGCATGAACCGCGCGGTCGAGGTTCTGGCCTCCAAGCCCGCGCGCGGGCGCAACGCCCCTGCCGAGCCACTGAAAGAACTGGGAGAGCACCCTGAAAACGGCGGTGCCATCGCGGTCATGAAAGGGCGATACGGCCCTTACGTGAAGTGGGAAAAGGTGAATGCGACCTTACCGAAAGACATCGAACCAGAGGCGCTGACACTGGAGCAGGCATTGGAGTTGATCGCCGAAAAAGCCGGTAAATCAGCGCCAAAACGCAAGGCACCAGCGAAAAAGCCCGCAAAGAAACCGGCGGCAAAAGCGACGACCAAACCTGCGGCCAAGAAACCGGCTGCGAAAAAACCTGCGGCGAAAAAAGCCGCACCGCGCAAAGCGGCGGCCAAACCTGATTCCACGCCTGAGGAATAACAATCTGACGTCCGCCTCCCGTGCTTTTGTGGCGCGGGGGGCGCGTTGACTTCGGCTGGCTCGTGCGGCAGAACGACCGATAAATATGGGTCTCAAGGGGGCAAGGATGAAAAAGGTTTACGGCTCGGCGTCAGAGGCGCTGGACGATGTTCTTTTCGACGGAATGCTGATTGCAGCGGGCGGTTTCGGATTGTGCGGCATTCCCGAACTGCTGATCGAGGCGATCAAGCAAGCTGGAACAAAAAATTTGACCGTTGCCTCCAACAACGCAGGTGTCGATGACTTCGGCCTTGGTGTTTTGTTGCAGACCAAGCAGGTCAAGCGGATGATCTCGTCTTATGTTGGCGAGAATGCAGAATTCATGCGCCAGTATCTGTCCGGTGAGCTTGAACTTGAATTCAATCCACAAGGCACTTTGGCAGAGCGGATGCGCGCCGGTGGCTGCGGCATCCCCGGATTTTACACAAAAACCGGCGTCGGCACCGTGATCGCCGACGGCAAAGAGCACAAAGATTTCAACGGACAGACCTATATCCTCGAGGAAGGCATTGTTGCCGATATCTCGATCGTGAAGGCGTGGAAAGCCGATGCGACAGGCAATCTGGTGTTCCGCAAAACCGCGCGCAATTTCAACCCGCCTGCCGCCATGTGCGGCAAGATCTGCATCGCCGAGGTCGAGGAAATCGTCCCGACAGGCAGCCTCGACCCCGATGGCATTCACTTGCCCGGCATTTATGTGCACCGCATCGTTCAGGGCGCCCATGAAAAGCGTATCGAACAACGCACCATTCGCGCGTCATAAGGAGCAAAACCATGTGGGATCGTAATCAGATGGCGGCGCGTGCCGCCAAAGAGCTTCAAGACGGCTGGTATGTGAACCTTGGCATCGGCATTCCGACCTTGGTCAGCAACTATATCCCCGAAGGCATCGAAGTCACGCTGCAATCGGAAAACGGGATGCTGGGTATGGGCCCCTTCCCGACCGAGACCGAAATTGACCCCGACCTGATCAATGCCGGTAAGCAGACCATCACCGAGTTGCCCCAGACCGCCTATTTCGACAGCGCGGCAAGTTTCGGCATGATCCGCGGTGGCAAAATTGCCATGGCGATCCTCGGTGCGATGGAAGTAGCCGAAAACGGTGATCTGGCCAACTGGATGATTCCGGGCAAGCTGGTCAAGGGGATGGGCGGCGCAATGGATCTTGTGGCCGGTGTCGGACGTGTTGTTGTGGTCATGGACCACACGAACAAAGCTGGCGTGTCGAAGGTTCTTAAGGCATGCACGCTGCCGCTGACGGGCACGGCGGTCGTGGACCGGATCATCACGAACCTTGGTGTGATGGATGTGGTCGAGGGCGGTTTGCGGCTAGTGGAGCTGGCAGACGGTGTAACCCAGGCAGAGTTCGAAGCAGCAACGGAGGCGACCCTCGTCTAGGCCGATATCACGCAAGGGCACATCACGCAGGGCAGGTACCCTACCAGCCCTGCGGTCACCCGAAAAACCGCACAAACTCTACAAGGCGCAGGGACCAGGGCACAACAGGCCAGAGCCATCAGTGCAAGCCCCGCCGCGCCCTGAGCGTGTCGATCCGGTCGCGCAGAATGGCCCGCACCGGCCCGGGACGCGGAGTATCGCGTAGCGTGGTAAACCAATGATCGGGCGGTGATTTCGCGCGGCTGTTGCCTCGCCACTCCAACGCGCGCAACACCTCCTCTGCCTCTTTGGGCAACCGGTCCGGGATTTCCTTGCCTGCCAGAACCGCCCAGACCCCTGTCCAAAGACGCCCCACCGACCAGGGGTTGTACCCGCCCCCCCCCCGCCCCCGGTACCGCGGCGACCGCGGGCGCCGGGCCGCGACGG
>JBLHUT010000027.1:0-20041 GCA_047629975.1 Paracoccaceae bacterium | reverse complement strand
GGTAGATATGTGATGTCAGCACACCCGTTGCCCGGCAGCACATACACAATATGTGTGAGAGGGAGACCTGATTGGGGCGATCCACGCGAAGGCCACGCAGCAGATAGGGGTAAATCTTGTGACCCTTAGCGGCCTTGCTCGTGTTGGATTTTTGATAGACCGGCATGAGACCCATCAATCGCATAAGGCGGCGAATGCGCTTCTCATTTACGAGATGGCGCTCACTGCGTAAATGCCACGTCATTTGGCGAACGCCACGGCGTCTCAAGGAGTTGCTTGTCACCTCTCATCGAAACTGTGTTTCGACTGCCGGCCAGCGGATCACGCGCATCAGATCCAAGTTCCTCTCGGGCTCTCCTGTCGGTTCGTAGTAAAACGATGACCGCGAGATCGACAGCAAGGCGCATTGCCTGCCAACAGACAGGCCCGGGATATTTGACCCAACCATTTTGCGCCTCACTTTCCGGTCCAAGACATGAGCTTTCTGGCCAAAAAATCGTTGGCAACAGCCAACTCCCCGATTTTGGCGTGCAGGTCTTTTACCTGTTCTTCATCGACATCGGGTGCCTTACGGCTGCTGCGTTCGAACACACCAGACGCACCCTCAAGCAAAGCCCGCTGCCATTGATAGATCATCGTCGGGTGAACGCTGAAGCGACTGGCCAGCTCGCTGACAGCCTCCTCGCCCTTCAGCGCTTCCAAGGCCACCTCCGCCTTAAACTCTGGGTGATGTTGCTTCCGTTTCGAGATACCTGATCTCCTTCGTAGTGAAGATCAGCAGGCTACAAATTGCAGCTTACGTCAGTGTCCGATTTTCGGGGGCTAGCTCAAAATGGTATCAAAGGAGCGGCATCAAACTGCGACAGGTCCACCTGCGGTATTGAGGTATTATTACTTCTTCCCGAAATACTAGTCCTACGAAGCTCAACTGCAGTCGATTGATGCGGTTTTACTCCGAAGTAAGGTCTCATGGAATACGGGACTCAAAACACAGTCTTTAAGCTCTAATAACGGCTGATTGTGTCACTCCAGTCACTTCGTCGGCAACGGCCGTGGATTGATTGCAGGTTGCCGGTGAGTGATCTCGTTTTGATACGGGTGAGATCGCTCACGTTCGCGAGCGAGACAGTTTTATGTGAATGCCCCATAAGAATTTGAAATTTAATGATTTAAAATATTGAAGATGACTTGCGACGCGCAAAGTTATACGCGCCGCGCAGTTTTATCTGCTTCCCTACAGTGCCCTAGAAGTCGAGGTTTTCGACATTCAAGGCATTGCTCTGGATAAACTCGCGCCGTGGTTCCACGATGTCACCCATCAGCTTCGTAAAGATGTCGTCGGCTTCGGCAAGGTCATCGATTTTCACTTGCAACAATGTTCTGGCATCGGGGTCCAGCGTTGTTTCCCAAAGCTGCTCCGGGTTCATCTCTCCCAATCCTTTGTAGCGTTGCAGGCTCAGGCCTCTTTCGCCTTCCGTGAGGATCGCTTCAAGCAATTCGCTGGGCCCGTGTACCGGCGACGGTTTGTCCTTGCGCATCAGGTTCGAGGGCGTGCCATAAATTTCGGCAAGGCTTTGTGTAGACTCGCCCAGTTTACGCGCTTCGTTCGAGCGCAAGACCTTGCCATCAAGTGTGCGCACCTCTTCGACACCGCGCAAAAGCCGCGCGAGCCGCATGCCTTTGTCCTGTGTCGGTCTGCCGCGCCAGCCACGTTCGTATTCCGGCGCAATAAGGTCCAGACGCGCGGCGACGGCATCGGCGACGCCTTGCAGGTTCTCGTCTACCGCACCCGGAACAAAGGCGGCTGCGATTGCGGCTTGCTCAAGGATATGTTGCGGGTAATGCGTTGGAAAGGCCTGTAGAATACGGCGAACCTGCCGTGCTTCCTCGACGACGCGCGCCAGATCGGCACCGACGATTTCTTCGCCCGAGGCCAGCTTTAGAGAGGCCCCCTCGACGCCTTGCTCGATCAGATAGTTATCAAGAGCCAACTGGTCTTTCAGGTAGACCTCGGATTTGCCGCGGGCCACTTTGAACAGCGGCGGCTGCGCGATATAGAGATAGCCACCGTCAATTACTTCGGGCATCTGCCGGAAGAAGAAGGTCAGCAAAAGCGTGCGGATGTGCGCGCCGTCCACATCGGCGTCTGTCATGATGATGATCTTGTGGTAGCGCAGTTTTTTCACGTTGAATTCGTCGCGCCCGATGCCGGTGCCCATGGCGGTGATCAACGTACCGATCTCTTGTGAGCCGAGCATCCGGTCAAAACGGGCGCGCTCCACATTCAGAATTTTGCCGCGCAGCGGAAGAACCGCCTGATTTTGCCGCGAACGGCCTTGTTTGGCCGATCCACCTGCGCTGTCGCCCTCGACGAGGAACAATTCTGAAAAGGCGGGGTTCTTTTCCTGACAATCCGCAAGCTTACCGGGCAGGGATGCGATATCCATGGCGGTTTTGCGGCGTGTCAGATCGCGCGCTTTTCGGGCGGCTTCGCGGGCGACTGCGGCTTCGATGATTTTTCCGACGATGGACTTGGCCTGTGCCGGGTTTTCCTCGAACCACTCGGCCAGCTTTTCGTTCACCAGACCCTCAACCGCGGGGCGGACCTCCGAGCTGACCAGCTTGTCTTTCGTCTGGCTCGAGAATTTGGGATCGGGGACTTTTACCGATAACACGCATGTCAGGCCCTCGCGTGCATCGTCGCCGGTAAAGGTGACCTTTTCGCGCTTTGCGATGCCGCTGGATTGGGCGTAATTGTTGATCGTGCGGGTCAGTGCGCCACGAAACCCTGCCATGTGGGTGCCGCCGTCGCGCTGCGGAATATTGTTGGTAAAGGGCAGGACAGTTTCGTGATAGCTGTCGTTCCACCACATCGCCACTTCGACGCCGATGTCGTCTTTTGTGCCAGTAATAAAGATCGGATCCGGCATCACGGGTGTTTTCGATCGGTCCAGATATCTGACGAACTCACGCACGCCGCCGTCGTAAAAGAGGTTTGATTCAAGCGGCTCTGCGGGGCGTTCGTCGCGCAAGATGATCCGTACGCCTGAATTCAGGAACGCCAGTTCGCGCAGCCGGTTTTCAAGCGTCTTGAACACAAAATCACGATTTGAGAATGTATCGAGCGATGCAAGGAACCTGACTTCGGTGCCCTTGCGCCCGTTTGCATCGCCCACAACATCAAGGTGACGGGTGGTGAAGCCACCCTCGAAACGTGCTGAATGCTCTTTGCCGTTGCGCCAGATGCGCAACTCGAGCCAGTCTGACAGGGCGTTGACGACCGACACGCCCACCCCGTGCAACCCGCCTGACACTTTGTACGAATTACTGTCGAATTTGCCGCCGGCATGCAACTGGGTCATGATCACTTCGGCGGCGGAAACCCCTTCGCCTTCGTGGATGCCAACCGGACTGCCGCGACCGTTGTCACTGACCGAAACCGAACCGTCATCGTGAATTGTTACAGCAACGTGATCGGCATGACCGGCCAGTGCTTCGTCAATTCCGTTGTCAACGACCTCGTACACCATGTGGTGCAATCCGGAGCCGTCATCCGTATCCCCGATATACATTCCAGGACGTTTGCGTACCGCCTCCAAGCCCTTGAGAACTTTGATGGAATCGGCGCCGTATTCCTGGTTGGTAGGGTCTTGATCTGACATGCGAACTTTCCGAGTGAGTTGACCCTTTTTATAGCGGCTTGTCGGGGCGATGTCACGAGTTACCCACAAGATTTGGTAGGGCAGGGGCATGGCCTCACGACGGGCGGCAGACCCGTCAGGTCAGGGCTATCACGACGCCAACGCCGATCAGCATCCAGCCGGAAACAACATTCACCCGGCGCAAACGTCCGGGCGAAGACAGCAGGGCCTTTACCCGGTCAATGAAGGCTGCAAGGATCAGATTTCCGGCCAGTGGCACGGCGATTGATACGGCCGTGATCGCGCAAATGTCCCATACCGACACTGTGCGCAGATCAAAAAACCCGGGCAAGACGCCCATGTAGAACAAGATCGCTTTGGGGTTGCCCAGAATGACGGCTACTCCGGCGATGAATCCCGCCCACATTCCGGGACGTGTCAGCCGGCTGTCGGCCCCTCCTATGCTTTCGGATTTGCGCAGTAATCCGACCCCCATGGCGACAAAAATCAGCACGGCGGCCCATTGTAGCAATGTCATGAAGCCGGAAAAGACGCTTGTTACCCACGTGATGCCGAAGATAGCCAGCACCGGCCACAGTGCGTCCCCCACGACGACACCCAACGCCAACGGCCATGCCCCCTGAAAGCCGCCTGAAAGGCCCCGCGCGATCAGGGCCACCCACACAGGTCCGGGTGTCAGGAACAAGACAAAGACAGCAAACGCATAGAGCGCCAATTCGGTAAATGTTATCGTCATGCCTGAACACTCCTCAAGGCTTTGTCAGAGAGGCTCATACGCCAGAGCCGGAAACGGGACTCACCTGTGAGCCGTCCGGCCCTTCGGTGACTGCAAGGCGCTGTGCCCGCGCGCCCAATTCGGCAAAAAGGCCGGCCTCGGTGCCTGTCATCCAGGCTTGTGCGCCAAGAACGCAAATCTCGTCATAAAGCGCAGCGCGGCGTCCGGCGTCCAGGTGGGCGGCGACCTCGTCAAGCAACAACAGGGGTGCGGCTCCGAAATCTTCGCTCAGGGCGCGGGCGTTTGCGAGGATCAAAGAGACAAGCAGCGCCTTTTGCTCTCCGGTGGAGCAGTCTTTTGCCGCGATGTCTTTCGCTTGGTAGACCGCCTTCAGGTCAACGCGGTGCGGCCCCTCCAGGGTCCGGCCTGCGCGCAGGTCTGTGCGACGGCCATCTGCAAAGGCGGCCAGCAGATCGGCCTCAAGCACCGGAAACACTTCGTTTGGTCCTTCAAGGGTCAGCTGTGCGGCAGGAAAGGCGGTTTTGGCGTTGTCTTGTGCCACAGCAATGCGCGCCAGAACGCGGCTTCGGTTGCTGCTGATAATCGCGCCGCTTGTGGCCATTTGCGCCTCTAGTGCCCTGTACCATGCGGGGTCACGCACCATGTCCTTCAAAAGACGGTTGCGTTCGCGCATGGCCTTTTCATAAGTCAGGACAGCATCAGCGTGGGATGGCTCGAAGCTAAGCACCATCCGGTCCAGAAACCGGCGGCGGCCATCGGCGGCTTCGGTCCAAAGCCGGTCCATCGCCGGCACCAGCCAGATAACGCGCGCAATCCGGCCAAGGGCCGTTTGTGGGGCAGTCTTTGCGTCGATGGTGACAGACCGGCTGGCACCATTTTGCGACCAGGTGCTGATTTCGTGTTTGCGGCCAAGGCTGATGATCTCAGCGTTGATTTTCCAGCCGTCGATATCGGCCTTGCGTTTTAGGTCATCCGCGCTTGCCCGCCGCAACCCGCGCCCCGGAGAGAGGAGCGAAACGGCCTCGATCAGGTTGGTCTTACCCGCCCCGTTTGGTCCGAACACCGCAACCGGTCGCGGATCCAGTATCAGCCGCGTCGCCCGATGAGAGCGCACGTGCAACAACGATAGCGCATGAACGGCCAAACCGGTCATTGCGCCTCCTCCTTCTCATGGATCCGGTGAACAGGGCTGCGCCACTGGCGTAAGCCGCAAAAGCCTGGTGCTATACCCGCATCGGCATGACGACATAAACTGCCGAAAGGTCGGACCCTTCGCGCATCAGCGTCGGGTCCCCTGCGGAGTTGAACATAAAAACGGCATTCTCGCGATCAACCTGACTGGCGATTTCCTGAAGGTACTTCGCGTTGAAACCTATCTCGAGCCGCTCGTCGTTATAGGCCACGGCCAGTTCTTCTTCGGCGGCGCCGCTGTCAGGGGCATTAACCGACAAAATCAGGCGGTCGTCCTCGATTGTCAGCTTCACAGCGCGCGACCGTTCGGAAGACACCGTTGCCACGCGGTCTACGGCCTTGGCGAAATCGCTCGCGTCTACTTCAAGCTTGCGGGTGTTGCCGGTGGGGATCACGCGGGTGTAATCGGGAAAGGTCCCGTCGATGACCTTGGATGTCAGCGTGATTTCCGGCGTGGCAAAGCGGACTTTCGTTTCCGAGACAGATACGGCGATCAATGCGTTGTCGTCATCCAGCAGTTTGCGCATCTCGCCGACTGTTTTACGCGGCACGATCACGCCGGGCATTGTTTCTGCGCCGTGTGGTAATTCTGCATCAATTCGGGCAAGCCGGTGGCCATCTGTCGCCACGCAGCGCAGCACCCGCCCGCCTTCGCCGTCAGCGACATGCATGTAGACGCCGTTTAGATAGTAGCGGGTTTCTTCGGTCGAGATCGCGAATTTGGACTTGTCGAACAACCGGCGCAACACGGGCGCGGGCGCGGTAAAATTCGAGGTGTACTCGGAGGTCGCCATCACGGGAAAGTCTTCGCGCGGGAGTGTTGCGAGCGAAAAGTTCGAGCGCCCCGCCTCGACCGTCAGCCGGCCCGAAGCACCGTCATCGGTCAACTTCACAAGCGCCCCGTCCGGTAGTTTGCGCACGATTTCATGAAGCATTACAGCAGACACGGTGGTTGCTCCGGCCCGCTCGACCTGTGCAGGTGCCTTGTCCACTACCTCGATATCAAGGTCTGTCGCCCGAAAGCTGACGGTGTCACCATCGGCCTCTATCAGCACGTTTGCCAAAATCGGAATCGTGTTTCGCCTCTCCACAACCGACTGGGCCTGAGACACTGCCTTGAGGAGGTTGCCACGTTCAATGCTGATCTTCATCTGTCCGCTCCGGGTATCGTCGGGAGGTCGACCTTATCGGTTCTGCGCCCCCTTACAAGTCACTAATTAACCTTTGAATGGATTGACGGGGGCGTCAACCGGATGTCGTTACGCCTCAAGCATGCGGCGCAGCAATTCCAGATCTTCTGCGATCTGATTGTCGACAGCTTTCAGCTCGTCAATGCGTTTGACCGCATGCATGACCGTCGTGTGATCGCGGCCGCCAAAGCGACGCCCGATTTCGGGCAAGGACCTGCTTGTCAGTTGCTTGGACAGATACATCGCCATCTGTCGCGGGCGGGCAATTGTCCGGTGCCGTTTCGGGCCGATCATGTCAGACATGCGCATGTTGTAATGCTCGCTGACACGCCGCTGGATTTCTTCGACAGTGACCTTACGGTCACTGGCCCGCAGCACATCGGCCAGACAATCCTGTGTCAGTTCCAGCGTGATTTCGCGCCCGACAAGCGAGGCAAAAGCAAACAGCTTGGTCAAGGCACCTTCGAGCACGCGCACGTTGTTCGAAATCCGGTGGGCCAGAAATTCAAGAACCCCGTTGGCAATGACAAGGCCACGATATTGTTCGCGGTACAGCAGTACCTTTTGCTGAAGGATACCCAGCCGCAATTCATAATCGGTAGGGTGCAGGTCAACCACCAGTCCGCACTGCAACCGCGAGGCTATCCGGTCCTGAAGTTCCTTGATCTCTCCGGGGGCGCGATCGGCAGAGATGATGATCTGTTTGTTCTGGTCCACAAGCGCGTTGAAGGTGTGAAAGAACTCTTCCTGCGTGCTGTCCTTGCCCGCGATAAACTGTACATCGTCGACCATGAGCACATCGACGGAGCGGAACATTTCCTTGAACTCCATGATATTGCGCTCACGCAGGGCTTGTACAAAGCGGTACATGAATTGCTCTGCCGACAGATAGACCACCCGCAGATCGGGTCGCTCGCTTTGCAACATCCACGCAATCGCATGCATGAGGTGCGTCTTGCCAAGCCCGACACCACCATAAAGGAAAAGCGGGTTGAACGACACGCGCCCGCCTTCGGCGACACGGCGCGCGGCGGCATGGGCAAGCTCGTTGGGCTTGCCGACAACAAAGCTGTCGAATGTGAACCGGCTGTCGAGGGGCGCGCCGGGCAACTCTCCGGCGGCTTTCTCGGGTGTTGTGCGGGCCCTTGACGGGGTCACAGGATGCGCGGCACCAGCGGTCGTCGCATCCGTTTTTTGCGGGCGTACCCCCGAAGGTCTTGGCACGGTAAACTCAAGGCGGTCGACAACCTGTCCCGTCGTCACCAACTTCTGGATGATGTGGTCCCCGAAATTACGGGACACCCACGTTCCGATAAAGTTGGTCGGGACCAGAAATCTTGCAACTCCTTCGGACATCCCGTCGTACTTGAGGGGCTCTATCCACGTGAGGTAATTGTTACGTCCGACCGTCTCAATAAGATCCTCGCGCACACACCCCCAGCTGTCGTCCGTCATTCTTTCAATCCGTCCCATACACATCGGGACAGGCAGCAGCCCCGATAAATTATTCACGCGCGCAAAAACCAACCGTCGGCACAGTCAAGCCTATCAAGGCTTTTCCCGCGCAGCACACAGTTCGGGACAGAATGCCGAGATGGCACTGCGTCCTTTGAACATTGTCATTTTGGACATGGAGTAGGGTCAATATAGCCCGCACCAGAAATCACAAGGAGCATGTTGAAAATCAACACACTTCTTGCCAAAGGGCTGTTCCTGATATGGCTTCCGCTCCCGAAAAGCATTGCCACGAAACAAAACCCATGTCCCCCGAATGGAATCAATCGCGAGATCAATTTACCAACGGAGGTTCACGCCGCGCAATCAACCTTTGATCTTGACTCAGTCTTTGTTGTGCCGAATCCGCTAAGGTGCCTGAAAGCTTTAAAAATAAGGCTACCCGGTAAAACGCACACAAAAAATGAGCGCCCCCGAAACGGGGGCGCTCATAAAACTTGATGGACCTAAAAATTAGGCGCCGATGGCTTTCACACGTGAGGAAAGCCGTGAAATCTTGCGCGAAGCGGTGTTCTTGTGAACTACGCCTCTCGTTACGCCGCGCATCAACTCTGGTTGTGCAATGCGCAATGCGTCTTTTGCTGCGGTCGCGTCACCCGTTTCGATCGCTTCTTCGACCTTGCGGATGAAGGTCCGGATGCGTGAACGACGCGCTTTGTTTACTGCGGTACGGCGCTCGGTCTGGCGGGCGCGTTTCTTGGCCTGAGGCGTGTTTGCCATGTGTTACGGATCCTGGCTATCGAAGAGTTATTCAGAAGATGCGCTTCTAGGCGCGACAGGGCGATGAGTCAACGGCTTTTGCCGTTCATTTGTCACGGAATTGCGGCTCGCGCTTTTCAAGGAACGCCGACATGCCCTCGGTTTGGTCCTCTGTGGCGAAAAGTGCGTGGAAAAGACGCCGCTCGAAAAGCAGCCCTTCGTTCAACGGAACCTCGTAGGAGCGATTGACAGCCTCCTTGACGGCCATGGCTGTCAAAGCTGATTTCTGGGCGATCTTTCCGGCAGCACTCATTGCTTCCTCGATCAGTTTCTTGGCGGGTACGACACGGCTGACAAGCCCGGAGCGCTCTGCCTCGGCGGCATCCATAAACCGCCCGGTCAGATGCATATCCATCGATTTGGACTTCCCCACAAAGCGGGTCAGGCGCTGTGTCCCGCCAAGGCCCGCAACAACGCCAAGGTTGATTTCAGGTTGGCCGAATTTTGCGGTGTCGGCCGCGATGATGAAATCGCAAATCATCGCAAGCTCGCAGCCGCCGCCCAGAGCATAGCCTGCCACAGCCGCAATAACGGGTTTGCGACAGCGCAGGATCTGATCGACCTCGTTGCCGAACATGTCTGAGCCAAACACATCGACGAAGCTTTTTTCCGCCATCTCGCTGATGTCCGCGCCGGCGGCAAAAGCCTTTTCGGAGCCGGTCAGTACGATGCAGCGCACTTTGTCAGAGGCCTGCGCCTCTTTGAATGCCTGTGCCAATTCGCCCAGCAATTGAGCGTTCAGCGCATTCAGCGCGTCCGGACGATTCAGTTTTATCAGGCAGATGTGATCTGCAACCTCGACGATAAGTGTCTCAAATGCCATGTGGCCGAGCCTTCCTCTGTTGCGCTAGTGTCCGAGGGTTATCACTCGAGCGGACGGTTTCAAGCTATCTTTGACATTGCGTGCAATAGAAAGAGGATCGTCCGGACTGAACGATTCGCTGTATCTGGCCACTACAGCCTTGGGTTACACAGGGCGCCCCCTCACGGTCATAGACGCGGAACGAATGCTGAAAATAGCCAAGTTCTCCATCGGTTTGGCGGTAATCCTTCAATGAAGACCCGCCTGCATCAATGGCTTCTGACAGGACCGTCCGAATGATCGGAACCAGCTCGGCAACCCGCGGGGCGGCAATGTTTCCGGCCTTTCTTTTGGGCGAAATTTTTGCACGATGCAGCACTTCGCAAACATAAATGTTGCCCAGACCCGCGATAATGCGTTGATCCAGCAGGGCCGACTTCACCGGTGTGTTGCGCCCGGCAAACCGTGCGACAAGATAGGATTCGTCAAATGAATTGCCCAAAGGTTCGGGCCCGAGATGCGCAATCATCGGATGCCGGTCCAGATCGACAGTGGCAATCAGGTCCATCGCGCCAAAGCGGCGTGCGTCGTTATAGGTAATGCGCGCGCCGTTTTTCATGTCGAATACAACATGGTCATGCTTGGCGGGGGCGGGGTGGTCGTGATGGAATTGTCCCAACGGATCCCCCGAAATCAGGATACGGCCCGACATTCCTAGATGGATGATCAGGGTCTCGCCACCCGACAGATCGGCCAGAATGTATTTCGAGCGGCGTCGCAGGGCAATGATCCGCTGTCCTGTCAGGCGCTCTGCCATCCGTTCTGGAAGCGGCCAGCGAAGATCAGGCCGCCGGATGTCGGCATGCGCGATGACCTCGCCCTCCATGACGGGGAGCAGTCCGCGGCGAACCGTCTCGACTTCGGGTAATTCTGGCATGAGAGCCTCCGTTCAGCGAGGCGCATCCATTGTAACCCGCGCTCTGCGGTCTATAAAGAAAGGCAGACATAAGGAACGGCAAGACCCCATGACTGATCACTCTGCGAAAACCACCCATTTTGGCAATCAAACTGTGGCCGAAGAAGACAAGGCCGGATTGGTTCAAGGGGTTTTTTCATCCGTTGCTTCGAAATACGACATCATGAACGATCTCATGAGTGGTGGCGTCCATCGTTTGTGGAAAGACGCGATGATGGATTGGCTGGCACCGCGCGCCGGACAGAAATTGCTGGATGTGGCGGGCGGAACCGGCGACGTGGCTTTTCGTTTTCTCAAGCGGGCCCCGGGGGCGACCGCGATGGTTTGCGATCTGACAGAGCCGATGCTGATTGCAGGCCGGCAACGGGCCGATGCCGAGAAAATGGCTGGTCAACTCGACTGGATGGTTGGCGATGCGATGGCATTGCCATTCGAAAACAATAGCTTCGATGTTTATACCATCAGCTTTGGCATTCGTAATGTAACCCGCGTGCAGGAGGCGTTGAACGAGGCTTTCCGCGTGCTGCGCCCGGGAGGACGGTTGATGGTACTGGAGTTCAGCCAACTTCCCAATCCGGCGATGCAATGGGCCTATGACCGTTATTCGTATAACGTGATCCCTGCGATGGGGCAGGTCGTGACGGGAGATCGGGACAGTTACCAATACCTTGTCGAATCGATCCGGCAGTTTCCCGATCAGGAAACATTCGCCGACATGATCCGGCTTGCCGGTTTCGAGCAGGTGAAATACCGCAATCTGACAATGGGCGTTGCCGCGTTGCACTCCGGCTGGAAGATCTAGGCGTTGCGGGGCCCTCACAATCTTTGGCGTCTCATCCGGACGGGTGCAACGCTTGAGCGGACGGGCGCCATGGGCGTCGTACTGGAAGCGTTTCAAGCCCCTGCGAACCTGCGGATTGCCGCGCGCTTGCTGGCCTGGCCGTTTAAATGGTTGGGGTTGAAGGGGGACCCGAACTTGCCGCCTGCAACCCGTGCGCTGACGGCTCTTGGACCGGCTTACATCAAATTTGGCCAGATCCTTTCGACCCGCCCTGATGTGGTCGGTGACGAGCTGGCCATGCAGTTAAAGGTTCTACAGGACAAACTTCCGCCCTTTTCGCGGTCTGTTGCGCTGAAAATGGTGACGGCTGATCTGGGATTTCCTGCCGACAAATTGTTTTCGGAGTTTTCGGAGCCGGTTGCCGCGGCCTCGATCGCACAGGTGCACCGCGCAAGGGTTGCCACAACCGGAGAAGAAGTGGCCGTAAAAGTGCTGCGCCCCAACATCCTGCGTGACTTTCGCAAGGATATTGATGCCTTTTACTTTGTCGCATCTGCAATCGAATTGCTGTCGCCGTCCTCGCGCCGCTTGCGACCCACCGAGGTGATCTCCCATTTCGAGGGGGTCGTGATGGGCGAACTGGATCTGCGGCTTGAAAGCTCTGCCGCGGCTGAATTCTCTGCGAATACCGAAAAAGACGAAGGTTTTCAGGTGCCGGGCGTGAAATGGGCACTTTCCGGGCGCGCGTGTATGACGTTGCAGTGGGCTGAAGGGATCGCCGCCAATGATGTGCCGGCGATTATCGCGGCAGGGCATGACCGTATGGCATTGGGTGAACGCGTACTGACGCTGTTTTTGCAGCACGCGCTGCGCGATGGATACTTCCATGCCGACATGCATCAGGGCAACCTGAAGATCGCTGCAAACGGCGATATCATCGCGCTTGATTTCGGCATTATGGGCCGGTTGGATGAATACACGCGACGGGTCTATGCCGAGATTCTGTTCGGTTTTATCCGTAAGGATTATCGCCGCGTGGCCGAGGTGCATTTCGAGGCCGGATATGTGCCTGCGGATCGGGATATCGACGAATTCGCCCGCGCGCTCCGTTCGGTTGGTGAACCGATTTTCGGGATGGATGCGACGCAGATTTCTATGGCGCGGCTGCTGGCTTATCTGTTCGAGGTAACCGAGCGGTTCGGGATGGAAACGCGCACCGAGTTGATTCTGCTTCAGCGGACAATGGTTGTGGTCGAGGGCGTTTCACGATCCCTGAATCCTAACATCAATATCTGGCAAGTCGCCTCGCCAGTCGTCGAAGACTATATCAAAGAGAATATCGGACCCAAAGCGTTGCTGCGTGATCTGGCCAAAACAGCGCGCATTCTGGCACGATTCGGTCCGAAGCTGCCCCAAATGGCCGAAGCCGTACTAATCCGGCAAGGTGGTGGCCCGTCCCCGCCACCATCGCGTCATAGACGGGTTTCGGTGTTCTGGTTCGTGGTGGGCGTTGCTGCGGGGGCTGGTGCCGTGTGGGGCGCGTTGTTCCTGTGAAGTGCATCCCGCGCTTGGACCTGCGGATTATTGACGTAGGGCGATGACGTTTGCGGGATCGATCAGGCCACCGCCAGAAAGGACCAGTTTCGAAACACCCGATTCCATTCGTGCCTCGGTAACTTCTGCATAAATGGAGGCCTGTACCATCGGGAGTGGCTCGTTGTTGGTGAAACTTTCGGCATAGAATGTGTAGGCACCTTTTGGAAAAGTGGCGCCGGATTGTGTCTGGCCTGACCAGACGACAGTATCGGCATCCAATGGCATCGATTGTCGGTCGATCTCTGTTCCGGCAGCATCCAGCACCACGAGATCGGCGCGATCCGCATAGTTGGCGATTGTCGGAACTGCGGTGACAGGGGCGCCTGTAAAGTGTGCCGGGGTCAGTACGCGCGCCTCCTTTCCGATCCAGTCGGCCAGTTGGGACAAACCGGAGCCAGTCATTTGCGCGCCCAGAGCCGTAAGAAGATCGTTTGTTTTCGTTTGCTGCTCCACACCCGAAAAGGTTGCGAGTTGCACTGCAAAATCCTGTGAATCCAGCGGATTAAGAGGGTCTTGATTCTCGAGTTGTGCCGTTAGCATAACAAGGAACGTCTCGAAATCGGAACTTATGGCGCTTTTTGAGGTATCCTTATCGGCGGTTGCTGTGGCTTGGGCGGTGGCAACTGCGGTCTGAGTCGCAGTGGTGGGGGAGAGTTCCATCTTGGCTTACATCCTCAGGTCCAGGCCGGAAACTCCGGCGGTATTGTCGCGAACAGACGGCTGCGAGGCGCGCTCATTCAGGGGGGGCATTCCGGTTGCCGTGTCGTCAACGTCACCCTGACCGGTCATGTGTTCGAACGTGTCTTGCGCGTTTTGGTCCTGTTTAGGGGCGTCACCGAAATCGAAAGTCACATCCTCGAAGCCGTCTTTGGCCATGTCGCGGGCAAATTGTTCGATGTGGCGGCGCATCAGATCGCTTGTTTCGGGGCGGTCTGCACTGATTGAAATCACCAGACCGGTTTCCAATTGGTTAAAAGACATGCGGATTCGCCCCAGCTCTTCGGGATGCAGGGCAAGCTCAACCGGAGCACCATTGGCGGTGCGCATGGCGGTGATCAATTGGCCGGACACCTGCGGCGCAAGATTGGCGCCGAGGGGGGTGCGGCTTGACGTCAGTGGATCGAAGCCGGAGGTTCGCGTCTCTGTGGTTGTAAGCCCTTGAAGGTCGGCGTCAATTTTTTGCATATTTTGACTGTCGACCACGACTGTCCGTGGCGTTGGTTGAGGAGCGGCTACCGCCGGAGGGGCCATTGTGGTCGGGACAAGATCGGCCTTTGATGTGGCAGAAAGGAGGGCGGGCTCCGGAGTGGGCTCTAGCGGTGTGTCACCTTTCACTATGCCTTGCTGTGCAGCAAACAGAGAGGCAGTCGCGCCAATCTGAGGGCTGGCGGACGCGATGTGGCCAAGGGGGGGCTGAGCAGATCCGAGAGGGTTAGTGCTGGCGTCTGTTTGTCGTTGTGCTGCGCTGGCTGCGATTTCCTGTGCGATAATGGAGGTCGCGCGCATCGGTGCGGTGGGGGGAGTGGATAGCACCGGTCCTGTCAAGGCAGCGACACCAGTCTTTGGGGTCCCGTCCTGCGGGGCGGGTTGTAACTGGTGCAGCGCCTTGGCCATATCTTGCGCGCTTAACGGTGCGGTCATGGCATTTGATTCGGAGGCAGGAATTGCCGTGTCTGTCAGCAACGTTCCCGCAGCGTTTGCCTGACCGAATTGTGAAGGCGCTGGCGTGAGTTTTTCGTCACCGGAAACAAGTGTTGCGGGCAGGGGGATGTCTGTAGTGGTCGCAATTCTTTGGTCCTCTGCTCCGCCCTTGCCCATGGCTGTGGTGGGCGGTGTTGCGGCGTTCATGACAAAGGTGGCTAGATCTTGTTGTGTGTCCAACACAGACGCGGACAGTGTTGCGTCCTGTTCCTCAGGGGGAAGCGTGTCTGGATCGATAGATGAATCATCCAATGGCGCAAAGGCGGACTTGTCTTGTACCGCATCATCCGCGGCTTCAGGAACATCGGGCTGTTGCGTTGGGTTGTTCAGGTCAGGTGCGGCATCGGTATCTGGCGGGGCGGCGGGTTTCTTTTCAAGAACACTCTTTTCCGGCTTTTCGTTCAAAGCGTCGGGTTTACCCGCTTTGGCTGGTTCGTGCCGCTCGTTGGTGTGGTTTCTGCGAGCTGTCTGGCTGGCGTGCTGGTCATTCTGACGTGCCATAGTTTCGGCGAAACTGCTCTGTTTTGATGTGCCGATCCCCGGTTTTGTTGTGTTTGCCGACGGCATATTTGCTTTGACGGGCGCGGGGCCGATCAGGGTAAGAAAACTGTCTGTGGCGGAAATTGCGGGCATGAGGCTGACTTTCTGTCGCTGATTTCTCTGAACATGCAGGATATTGGTTACCGATCCTTTACCGGTTTGTGGCTAATTCATGAGAAATGAAGCCAAACCGGAGAGACGCATGGACATTTCAGGGCTTTCGCGAACCCCGATACCGCATGGCAACAAACAAGATCCCGCCGATGCGGCGCTGCACAGCGTTGCGCGTGAACTTGAAGCCAGTTTTCTGAACGAAATGTTGAAACACGCAGGTCTTGGTGCGGCACGCGATAGTTTCGGTGGTGGTATCGGCGAAGAGCAATTTTCCGGTTTCATGACGCGTATACAGGCCGAAAAGCTTGCCGATGCTGGCGGAATTGGACTGGCCCAACATATCTTTGAATCCCTGAAGGAGAGACAGAATGGAGAATGAGAGCAGTGTCGCAGAGCGGATCGAATCCCTTCTCGATCAGGAAGAGGGCGCATTGAAGGAGATTGATTTTGACAAGATGATCGACCTTTCTGCCCAAAAAGAAGCCATGCTGGAGGAGCTTCAGATCGCCGGCATGACGCTGGACCCTGTGACGGTGCTGCGTCTGCGAAACAAGGCACACAGCAACCAGGGTTTGCATGCGGCAACGATCGGTGGCCTGAAATCTGCAATTGATCGCTTGAAGGCGGGGCTTCGCGCCAGTCAGCACCTTGATACCTATACAGCCTCGGGCCGGCTTCGTGATCTTGCGGAGCCCAAATCAACTCTCGAGAAGAAAGCATAGAGCCTGCGATTGAAACGCGATCATCGGTCGAAACCGATATCTGGCGATTTCGATAATATTCTTCCTCGCGGTTCTGTTGTGTCTGACCGGATCGCGGGGGCAGACGAAATCATTCAATTCTGATTTCGCGGGTCCTTCAGACGAAGCCCCTTGCCTCCCGCCCGTGATGCCCGCCCGTGATGCCGGCCTGTAGGTGCGATCCGGCGCACAGACGATCCCCGTTATCATGGCCGGAAGTTTTGCTGATGCAAAAATCCGTTTCTGCGTTTCCGGTTTACCGGCAATGGCCACAGGACCGCGCCGGCGATCAAAATCCGTTTTATCCTGCTGAAGCGAGACCCATGATCCGAAACTAAGGGCGTGAGTCTTTGGGGGCGGGACATTCCATGAGCGAAAGCGAATCAGGAGGTTTCTCTTAAAATTGAACACGTATCTCATTTGTGACTTAGCAAACTTTTAGGGTCTTTCCCCCCATGGTGTTCAAGCGCTCCGAGGGGGTGGCGTGGGGGGAAACAGCCTTTCCCACATTCGGCAAAACGCCATGAAAACCGCATTTGCGGAGAATTCAATCCGGCGTAAAGCGCCTTGAACGAGGGACCATATTCATATGTCCAGTATTCTTACCAACACAAGCTCGATGGTTGCCCTTCAGACTTTGAAGAGCATCAACAATAATTTGAACACGGTGCAGGGTGAAATCTCCACTGGCAAATCTGTCGCCAATTCAAAGGATAACGCCGCGATCTGGTCTATCTCGAAAGTGATGGAGTCGGATGTCGAGGGCTTCAAAGGGATTTCGGAAAGCCTGGCCCTTGGAGAGAGCACCGTTGCCGTGGCGCGGAATGCGTCGGAAACGGTTACAGATCTTTTGACCCAGATGAAGGGCAAAATTGTTTCCGCACAGGAAGACAACGTTGATCGTGAAAAGATTCAGGCCGACATTGGTGCACTGCGCGACCAGATTACATCGGTGATCGGTGCCGCCCAGTTCAATGGTAAAAACCTCGTCAATAATTTCGATAACGTGAATGTTCTGTCATCGCTAGATCGTGATTCATCGGGCAATGTAAGCTCTGCTTCGATCAGTTTTAGCGGCAACGACCTCACATCCGAGGCTGGAACGGTTGAAACCGGATCTGCGATCAACCGGATCGGTACAGTTGACGACGCCGGTGCTTATTCGGTTGGCGCTGGTGCGACACTCTCAGACGCTGGCAATGATGCGACCATTACACTGGCAACAAGCCTTGGTGACACGGATACCCTGACATTGAATTTCGGTGATCAGGAATTCAATTATACGAATAACACCGGCGCGGTCGTCACGGTCACCGATCTTGCTTCTATCGTGGCTGCGGGTATTGCGAACCTTGGTGTTGAAGGTGTTACAACTGCCAGTGCCTTGGGTGTTGTAACGGTTACATCGACAAATGCCTTTGATACGATCGATATGGACGGCACGTCCGGTTCGACCACGGTTGTTGTCGACCCTGATGCCGGCGGTGCGACTGCGGCGCTTGCTGCGGGTGCAACCGGTACACTTGTGGCGCGTGCCGAAACGGTCTCGTTGGGTGGTGCAGGTAACACCGGTGGCGTTGTCAACGAAGGCGATGGTTTCCGGATTTCGTTGGGTGGCAGCGCGTTTAACTATACCGCCAAGGATGGCGACACACTGAACGACGTGGCAACCGGCCTGAAGCGTGTGATCGATGGCGGCAATGTTGACGGCGTATCGGTTAAGATAAACCTGTCTGATGATCCGGTCGCCTCGCCGCCCACACTGCAAATCGACAATGACAGTGGTACAGACATTGCTTTGTCTGTTGATGACGGTTCGGGTGGTGTTGCATCGGGCGGTCTTGTTGGACTTGATGGCATTGACGTGTCCACCCAAGAGGGTGCCGAAGCCGCCATGGCCAACATCGAAAGCCTGATCGGCACAGCCATCGATGCGGCTGCTGCGTTCGGTTCGGTCGAGGGACGTCTGGAAACCCAAGCCGACTTCGTGAGCAAGCTGAGCGATAACCTCAAGACCGGTATCGGTTCCATGGTTGATGCGAATATGGAAGAAGCTTCTGCCAAATTGCAGGCGCTTCAGGTTCAGCAGCAGTTGGGTGTGCAGTCGCTCTCGATTGCAAATCAGGCTCCACAGAGCCTCCTGTCGCTCTTCCGATAAGTTGATAACCCCGGAGCGCACAAAATGGCGCTCCGGGTTCTATCAGAGACTGATTTTTACCCTTCCGAGAAGGACTTACCGTGAACGCACAACTCATGGCCAAAACGGCCTATGGCAACGCGGCTACCCCCGTTCGAACAGATCGCGGCACAGAATACGCGCTGTTTACCCGCATCACGCATCGCATGCGAAACGCCGCCCTGAAGGGGCCGTCAGGTTTCGTTGAACTTTCGGCGGCACTTTATGAAAACCGTCAACTATGGACGACGCTGGCGGCGGATGTTGCCGGCACTGACAACGCTCTTCCTGCCGGATTGCGCGGGCAGATATTCTATCTGTGCGAGTTCACCACCCTTCATACGCGGAAGGTTTTGAAAAAAAAGGCAAATGTTTTGCCGTTAATTGAGATCAACATAATGATGATGCGTGGGCTTGGCATTGAAAGGATCGAAAAATGAGCGGGTTGGTATTAAAGCTGGGTCCAAAAGAACGAATTTTGATCAACGGTGCCGTTATCGAAAACGGTGACAAAAGGGGCCGGATCAGTATCGTAACCCCGAACGCCAATATTCTTCGGTTGCGTGACGCGATCCATCCCGAAGATGCAAACACGCCCGTGCGTCGCGTGTGCTATATCGTTCAGCTTGTTCTGTCGGGTGACAAAACGGCCGAGGATGCAAAGGTGCAGCTTTTGCGCGGTATCGAGCAGTTGAGCCAGATACTTGTGGATGACGACAGCCGGTTGCTTCTGGTGCAAGCCGGGCAGGCGGTACTGGATGGTTTGCACTATCTTGCCCTGAAAAACCTGCGCAGTTTGTTGCCCCGCGAGGACCGGCTTCTGGCCGTCTGCGCGTCATGAGTTTTCAGCCGGTTGTGCCGTTTGGCGGTTTGTCCGGCTGGCAGTTTCTGAACCGGACACTTTCGGTTCAGAAAGAATCTTTCAATGCTGCGCCGATAACGGCGCGTGAAACGAAGTATTTCGAAGAAAACATTGGCAAGATTTCCACCGCCGAGCAACTGGTCGAGGACCGGACATTGCGCAAGGTGGCGCTGGGTGCGTTCGGGTTGGATGACGATATCAACAATAACTATTTCATCAAACGTGTCCTTTCCGACGGAACGATTGATCCCGATTCTTTGGCGAACAAGATGGCGGACAAACGCTATCTGGAATTTTCTCAGGCATTCGGATTTGGCGACAGCGCCATACCCTCGACATTCCAATCGGATTTCGGCCCCAAAATTACGCAGGCTTATCAGGATCGCCAGTTTGAAATCGCTGTTGGGGCGCAAGATGACAACATGCGCTTGGCCTTCAACCTTGATCGCGATCTGGCAGACATCGCCGCCAGCAGCAGTTCCGAGACGACCAAATGGTACACGATCATGGGAAATCCACCCCTTCGTGAAGTATTCGAGACGGCCTTCGGTTTACCGCCAAGCTTTGTCGGGCTTGACCTTGATGTTCAGTTGGGCGTTCTTGAGGATCGTCTGGAGGGGGCGCTGGGCAGCTCTGACATCAGCCAGTTTACCGACCCCGAGAAGTTGGAAGAAATGGTCAGTATGTTTCTGGTGCGTGC
>JBLHUT010000026.1:0-20069 GCA_047629975.1 Paracoccaceae bacterium | reverse complement strand
CTGACGACCAGATACTGTTAACATTCTCCACATATATTTTTACTGGCATGACCTTTTAGCAGCCTCCTATTTTTGAAGGGATATTTTGATGGGTTTCACACACCGAAGCGTCATTCGCGCCATTGTTCTTTTGTGTGCTGTCCTTACAGCACAAATCGGGCATACGGCATCCTTTGCCTTTAACCTTTTGCCGGTCGAACTGTGCGACACGGCTCCCGGTGGCGGTTGCTACACTCCCAATCTTGACAAAGCCCAACTTGAGGCGAGTTATGCCGATATCGGCGTTGCGTTAACTGTTCTGGATACAATTTCACGCAACTTTGCGTTCAACTTTACAAACGGCGAGATTGACGCCTTTGAAACACTTCCCGATTTCCGTGTCAGCGGGCTGTTTCCGGGCGTGCACACCGTTATTCTGGGGTTCACACCGCAGATGATCGGGTCAACCGTGGGTCTTGCCTATCTTTTGGAGGGTCCGAACTATAGCGGGATACAGCCCTACCAGTTCGGCATCATCGAGGCCGAAGGGCGTTCGCAGGCCTTTCAAACGGCCGTTACCAGCCACGAGATCGGCCACCTGCTTGGGGCGACTCATGACGATTCAGTGCCACGCACATTGATGAACAGCACCGTTCAATCAAATAACCTGTCGACGGAGTTCAGTACCGCGTCGGCGCAGGTCATGCTCAACAGCCCTATTCTGGAACCGATTGCGACGATCCCGCTTCCAGCCTCAGCCTCGTTCATGCTTGTGGCGATGGTCGCGTTGTTCGCCGCCCGCCGCCGCCGCACCGTTGCACAAAGCATCTGAACGCAGACTTCTGCGCAGGGTGAGCCAACAGACCCCAACGTGTCTGCCCTCCGCACAAACCAAGTCATCCCTACCCGTGTGAGGGTCGAATAACCGGTCATCACAGCCTGCACTGTTACCGGACAAAAAGCCGCCCGCCCTGCGTTTAAGCAGAGCGGACGGCTTGAACATCATGACCGCAAACTATCGCAGCGGGGATTACTGCAATGACAGGGCCACAAACCGCGGCTCGCCGGCGCGCCGGACCAGAAGCAACAGCGACTTGCGGCCGGCTTCTTTTGCCTCTTCGATCCGCGCCTCAAGATCGGCAAGGCGAATGACCTTTTGCTGTCCGGCTTCGGTAATGACATCACCGGCGCGCAATCCTTTTTCGTAGGCTTCGGATGTCTCGATTACATCAATAACCGCAAGCCCTTCGGACCCGTCATCCAACCCCAACTGCCCGCGCAGCTCATCGGTCAGGATACTAAGGGTCAAGCCCAGGATCTCTGTCTCTACCGGCTCGGCCGGTTCCTCGGGCGTTGTCGTTTCAGGTGTTGCCGCATCCGCATCTTCGCGACGCCCCAATGTGACTTTAAGCGTTGTTGTGCTGCCCTCGCGGAACACGATAACGCGCACGGTTTTACCTACTGCCGTGTTGCCCACGCGCCGGACCAAAGCCCGCGTGTCAGACACCTCGAAGCCATCAAAGGACAAGATCACATCGCCGCCCAGCAGCCCGCCATCCTTGGCCGGGCCATCGGGCACGTCTGTCACAAGCGCACCGGCAGCCGCTTCAAGGCCCATGGCCTCGGCGACATCCACGGTTACGTCCTGTATCCGTACCCCGAGCCAGCCACGGCGGGTTTCGCCAAATTCCTTCAACTGGTCCACGACTTTGGTCACCACGCCAGACGCCATGGAGAACCCGATACCGATCGAGCCGCCATTGGGCGAAAGTATTGCCGTGTTTACACCGATCACCTGACCGTCCATGTTGAACAAAGGCCCCCCCGAGTTGCCCCGGTTGATTGCGGCATCCGTCTGGATATAATCATCATAGCTGCCCGAAAGGGCACGGTTGCGCGCCGAGATAATCCCGATAGATACCGAAAAACCCTGCCCCAGCGGGTTTCCCATGGCCATCACCCAGTCTCCGACCCGCGCAACATCGCTGTCACCGAACGGCACAAACGCAAGCGGCTTGTCACTCTCGACCTTCAAAAGCGCGATGTCCGTGTTCGGGTCGGTGCCAACGACTTTCGCGACCAACTCTCCGCCCTCAAAAAACTCGATCATGATTTCATCCGCGCCCTCGATCACGTGGTTATTCGTGACGATATAGCCGTCCTCGGAAATCACAAAACCCGAGCCCAGAGCGCTTGACCGGCGGGGTCTGTTCTGACGCTCTTGATTGCGGTCCATGAAGTCACGAAAGAAGTCCTCGAAGGGGGATCCTTCAGGCACAACCGGGGCCGGACCTGCAGATCCTGCAACAGTCGTACTTGTCGTAATATTCACCACGGAGGGGCTGATTTTTTCGGCCAGATCCGCAAAGCTTTCCGGTGCGCCGCGCGCAGGGGCCGAAACCGTCTGGGCAAGAAGCAAGAAAATCGCGGCAAAAGCCAGCGAAGCAACACGCGCCACAACAGACGGTGCCAAATGAGATGGTGCGATGGTAACTGCCCGAGATATCACGATGGTATTCTCCTTATCCACGATAGCTGCCGAAATAGGCCCTGACGTTGGCACGACTTTGATGCCCTGCAACTGCGTTGAGGATCAAGATAGAGCGTCAAGCGAATATCGCAAAGGGGGATAGCGCCAGATCAACATGCTGTGACCAAAAATGTGCTTTTTTTCACCGCCACGTGATGCATCTAAAGACGCTAACCCCGCTTGGGTCAAACCCCCGAAGCGTCCAGACCCCATTGAGCCGCCTTTACAGATCAGATAATCAAAAAGAAACGAGGCAGAGCCGCCGGATGACAGCGCTAGATCAATACACCCGTCTTGAGTGCCCAGGGATATGGCGTGCCGCCCCTGACGCGCAGCGCATCAACGTTGTCGCTGCCTTCGGGGTGTCGTCGCTTGTGATCACCGACAATAACGGACGCGCCATGAGCCACTGGTCTTTGGCGGCCGTCGTCAGGATCAATCCCGGCATCCGCCCGGCGCTGTTTTGTCCCTCGCCCGAAGCAGGCGAAGAACTTGAACTGGCCGATGACACCATGATCGACGCCATCGAGAAAGTCCGCAGGGCTGTGGTGCGATCCCGCCCTCAAGGCGGCCGGCTGCGTAGATTGCTGAGCACCGGGGCCGCAGCGACCATCATCGCCGCTCTTGCGGTTTGGTTGCCAAATGCCATCACCCGCCACACCCTGCGCGTGGTTCCCGCCTCGACCCATACGACCATTGGCACAGCCCTGTTTCAGGCAATCGGTCGCGTTTCAGGGGCGCCTTGTCGCTCGGCGCGGGGGGATATTGCGCTTGCGCGTCTCTACACCCGTCTTCTGGCCCCGACCGATGGCGGTCTTTTGATCATGCCAGCCGGTATCGACGGGGCGGTGGCACTTCCCGGCGGGCTGATTTTGTTGTCGCGCACCCTTGTCGAGGATCACGACACAGCCGATGTGGTGGCCGGCTTCATCCTGACCGAACATATCCGCCGGACCCGCACCGACCCGCTCGAGAAATTCCTGAACGCCGCAGGGCTGCGTACGACACTGCACCTTTTGACCACAGGTGAGGTAAGCCCTGTCGCTCTCAATACCTATGCCGAAGCTCTGGTCGTCGAACAGCCAGCCCCCGTGCCGGTGGAAAACGCATTGTCCAGCTTCCGCGACGCCGAGATTTCAAGCACGCCTTATGCCTACGCCCTCGACATTACCGGTGAGACCACACTCGAACTCATCGAGGCAGATCCCATGCGTGCGGGCCGGACCACGTCGATACTCCCCGACAGCGATTGGGTCGCGTTGCAGCAAATTTGCGAAGGATAAACGAACGTCGCCTTCGGGCACCGAACGATTGTCAAAGGGCAGCAGCCGGGGCATGCCCCGGCTGCCGGGCCCAACGGGCAAATGGTATCGAAAGATACCGGTGCGCCGGGCGGGAGCCTGCGCCCCCGCAAAACGCCGCATTCACGATCAAAACCGGCACATCACACCTTGTGCAATGCCGCTCTAGATGTCCTCGACCATCACCACACCACCCAGGCTTTTCAAAGCACTCTTGATCTGCGGGTTAACCGGAAAATTCTCACCCAACTCAAGCGTCACCTCGTTAAAGTCAGGCGGCATCAGCCGGATGTCAAAACTGGCACGTCCCCGCACCCCGTCTTGCGCCGAGACCCGGTCCAGCAAAGACCGCACCAGATTGACGGTAGGGGCCGCATCAATATAAACCCGGACCCCCAACACCTCTCCGACCGACGCGACTTCGTCGATCGGCTGTACCGCGCGGGCCAAAAGTTTTAGCTGGTCACTTTCCATCGTAGCCTCGGCCGTGATCACAACATTGCTGCCCGTTTCCAGAAAATCGCGGGCCAGTTCCAGCACGTCAGAAAAGATCGTCACCTCGTAAAGCCCTGTCGGATCTGACAGTTGCGCGAATGCAAACCGGTTTCCACGGGCTGATTTACGCTCTTGGCGTCCCGACACCGAGCCGGCCAGCTTGACCAGCGACGGCGTGCGCTCGACCTTTGCTGCGACTTCAGCCAGGGTCAGCACCCCCTTGCGCTTGAGCGGCCCCATGTAATCATCCAACGGGTGACCGGACAAATAGAACCCGATGGCCTTGTGCTCCTCGGTGAGCTGTTCGTTCGGCATCCAGTTGTCGACCTGAGGCAGGCGCGGTTCGGGCAGATCATCTCCGGCCTCGCCAAACAGCGACACCTGCGCCGAACCGCGCTGTTCGTGGATCGCGGCAGAATAGCCGACCAACGCATCAAGGCTGCTCAACACACGGCGCCGGTTCGGGTCCAGCATGTCAAATGCCCCCGAACGCGCCAGCATTTCCAACGGCCTCTTTCCCACGCGTTTGAGATCAACACGGCGCGCCAGATCATAGAGCGTCGCAAACGTGCCACCCTCCAGACGGGCATTGACAATCAGCCCCATCGCATCGCCGCCCACATTCTTGAGCGCGCCCAGCGCGTAGACCAGTTTACTCCCATCGACCGAAAAAGTCGCCAACGACCGGTTCACGCAAGGCGGCACAACCTCGATCTTCAGCCCGCGACGGACCTCTTCGGCATAGACCGCCAACTTGTCGGTCAGGTGCATATCGCAATTCATCACCGCCGCCATAAACTCGACCGGATGGTTCGCCTTCAGCCACGCAGTCTGGTAACTGACCACGGCATAAGCCGCGGCGTGCGATTTGTTGAAGCCGTAATTGGCAAACTTGTCCAGCAGGTCCCAGACCTCTTTGGCTTTTGGTTCGTCGACCCCGTTTTCGCCCGCCCCTTTCAGGAATTTCGGCTTTTCCGCATCCATTGCCGCCTGAATTTTTTTGCCCATCGCACGGCGCAGCAAATCCGCCCCACCCAGAGAATATCCCGCCATTTCCTGTGCGATCTGCATCACCTGTTCCTGATAAACGATAATGCCTTGCGTCTCGTTCAGGATATGGTCGATCGTCGGATGCAGGTTTTCGCGTTCTTTCAGGCCGTTCTTGACCTCGCAATAGGTCGGGATGTTCTCCATCGGGCCGGGACGATACAGCGCCACAAGCGCCACGATATCCTCGATACAGGTGGGTTTCATCCGTCGCAGGGCATCCATCATCCCCGAGCTTTCCACCTGAAACACCGCGACAGTCTTGGCCGAGGCATAAAGCGCGTAACTCGCGTCGTCATCCAGCGGAATGGCGTTGATGTCTTCCTCGGTACCGTCCGCTGGTGCATAAAGCCGGCTTCCGTCGGGGCCAACATGCAGCGACCGGCCGCTTTTGTGGATCAGCTCGACCGCGTTCTGGATCACAGTCAGCGTTTTCAAGCCCAGAAAGTCGAACTTGACCAGCCCCGCCTGCTCGACCCATTTCATATTGAACTGGGTGGCGGGCATGTCAGAGCGCGGATCCTGATAAAGCGGTACCAGCTCGTCAAGCGGCCGATCACCGATCACCACCCCCGCCGCGTGGGTCGATGCATTGCGCAACAAACCTTCGACCTGCATGCCGTATTTCAACAGCCGGTCGACCACTTCCTCGTTGCGGGCCTCGTCGCGCAGGCGCTCTTCGGTGGCCAGTGCCTTTTCGATGCTGACCGGCTTGACCCCCTCGACCGGGATCATTTTTGACAGCCGGTCCACCTGCCCGTATGGCAATTGAAGCACCCGACCGATATCGCGCACCGCCGCCTTTGACAAAAGCGCTCCAAAAGTAATGATCTGGCCCACTTTGTCGCGGCCATATTTCTGCTGCACATAGCGGATGACCTCTTCGCGGCGATCCATGCAGAAGTCGATATCAAAGTCGGGCATCGATACCCGTTCAGGGTTCAAAAACCGCTCGAACAGCAGCGAATACCGCAGCGGGTCAAGGTCGGTGATCGTCAAGGCATAGGCCACAAGGCTGCCCGCCCCCGACCCGCGCCCCGGCCCCACGGGAATGCCCTGCTCCTTGGCCCATTTGATAAAATCGGCGACGATCAGAAAGTACCCAGGAAATCCCATTCCCTCGATGATGCCCAGCTCGAATTCGAGCCGCGCGTCGTAGTCCTCGATGCTGGCGGCATGCGGGATGACCGCGAGCCGCGCCTTGAGCCCCTCTTGGGACTGACGCCGAAGCTCCACCACCTCGTCATCGGCAAACTTGGGCAGGATCGGATCGCGCCGGTAGGTCGCAAACGCACAGCGCCGCGCGATCTGGACCGTATTTTCAAGCGCCTCGGGCAGGTCGGCAAACAGGGTCGCCATTTCCGCCGGTGATTTCAGGTAATGCTGGGCGGTCAACCTGCGGCGCGGTGCCTGTTGATCCACATAGGACCCATCGGCGATGCACAACAGCGCGTCGTGGGCCTCGTACATCGAAGACTTGGGAAAATAGACGTCGTTGGTCGCAACCAACGGGATATCCTTGGCATAGGCCATTTCCACATGGCCACGCTCCGTCGCGGTTTCGGATTCCGGCGCGCCACCATCTTCGGGGTGGCGCTGCAATTCGATATAAAGCCGGTCGCCGAAAATTTGTTTCAGCCGGTCAACCAGCGCCTCTGCCTTGGGGCGTTGTTGGTCACGCAAAAGCCGCCCCACAGGTCCGTCCGGCCCACCGGTCAGACAAATCACATCCTCGCAATGGCGGGAAAGGTCGTCCAGCGTCGCATGGGGCACACTCCCGTCGCCGCGCAGATACAGGCACGAGTTGAGCTTCATCAGGTGCCGGTAGCCACGCTCGCTTTGCGCCAACAGGACGACCGGCGCCGGTGGAACGCTGCGCGCACCGATCTCGGCAGGGACATATTCAAGGTCGATCTGACACCCCATGATCGGCTGCACGCCAGCTTCGGCGGCACCGACCGCAAACTCGAGGGCCGCGAACATGTTGTTGGTGTCCGTCAAGGCGACGGCAGGCATTCCCGCACCGGCAATAAGCCCGGGCAGTTTCTTGAGCCGGATCGCCCCTTCCAGAAGGGAGTATTCGGAGTGCAGTCGCAGATGGATGAATCGGGGTGTTTGGGTCATGGTACCAAGGTATGGCGCATCGCCCGCTGGCGAAAGCCGAAAACGAAGCCGTCCCACGGCGTACAAGATTTATGAAAGCCGGTTTATGCGCCACTGCACAATGACAGTCGCCCGTTACGGCCTCGGTTCTTGCATGGCCGGCGTGTCCAATGCGCCTTGGCTCTTGCCAAATGCGGTCAAGCCCGCTCTTGTGGGAGGGTAACGAATACTTACGGCGCACCGGGTTCTACGCCGCATCGAACCTACCGGCGTCCTCGATCTTTTCCCCGGTACTGCGGCAGGCAAGCGTATTATGAAAATTTCCTTTCTGCTCAACGGCGAGGCGGTTACCATTGACGCTCCTCCGACCCTGACCCTGCTTGACTGGCTGCGCGAAACGCAAGGGCTGACAGGAACAAAAGAGGGCTGCAACGAGGGCGATTGCGGGGCCTGCTCGGTCATGGTGACCGATCCTGACGGGGCGCGCGCCCTCAATGCGTGTATCTTGCTGATGCCGCAACTTCACGCAAAGGCCGTGCGCACCGTCGAAGGCATCGCCGCCCCGGACGGCACATTGCATCCGGTGCAAGCTGCCATGATCACCCACCACGCAAGCCAGTGCGGCTTTTGCACTCCCGGGTTGATCGTGACCATGGCCACCGCACATCTGAACGGCCGCGAAGATTTCGCCGACCAGCTCGCCGGCAACCTGTGCCGCTGCACCGGCTACGCGCCAATTCTGCGCGCCGCCAAAGCCGCACGACACCAAGCCGTGCCCGACTGGGTTCGGGACACCGCCCCCGCAACAGTGCCGGAGGGCGCAAGCCCCGACGCGGGCAAGGAGGCGGAGGTGGCCCTTCCCACCTCCTCCGACGCGCTCGCCGCGTGGTATCTGACACATCCTGACGGTACCTTGATCGCAGGGGCCACCGATGTCGGCCTGTGGCTGACGAAAGACCTGCGCCAACTTGGCCCTGTTGCCTTCCTGCATGCGTGCGCGGACCTCAAGGGGATCACAACCAGCGGCCCTGACATCCGGATCGGCGCAGCCACCACAATGACCGATGTCGGTGTCGCGATGGCCGGTCTGCACCCCTCGTTCGCCGAAATGATCCGCCGCTATGGATCGGTACAGGTGCGCAATGCCGCAACACTGGGCGGCAACATCGCCAACGGCTCGCCCATCGGTGACAGCCCTCCGGCGCTGATTGCACTCGGTGCGCGCCTGCACCTGCGCCGCGGCGACATCCGGCGCAGTCTCCCGCTCGAGGACTTCTTTCTGGAATACGGCAAACAGGACCGCGCCGCCGGTGAGTTCGTCGAGGCAGTTTCCTTTCCAAAACAACCCGACCACCTGCGCGTGTACAAACTGTCAAAACGGTTCGATCAGGATATTTCAGCGGTCTGCGGAGCCTTTAACATTATCATAACCAAGGGTCGGATCACCGGCGCCCGCATCGCCTTTGGCGGCATGGCCGGCACCCCGAAACGCGCGCACACCACCGAACGCGCGCTGCTCGGAGCCGACTGGACGCCAGAAACAATTGCCACCGCCGCCGCAGCCTTGTGTACCGATTTCGCCCCGTTGTCCGATATGCGCGCCTCTGCTGCGTACCGCATGACGGCAGCACAGAACATGCTGCACCGTCTTTTTCACGACCTCGAAGGCACCACCGCCACATCCGTTCTGGAGGTCAGATCATGAGCATCGCAAAGCCCCTGCCCCACGATGCCGCTAAATTGCACGTCACCGGTGCAGCCCGCTATATCGACGACATCCCGACGCCCAAAGGCACCCTCCACCTCGCGTTTGGCCAAGCCCAGATCGCCCGGGGCCAGATCACCGAAATGGATCTGTCCGCCGTGCGCGCCCTGCCCGGCGTCATCGCCGTTCTTGCCGCGTCTGATCTGCCCTTTGCGAACGACGTCTCGCCTGCGGCCCATGACGAGCCGCTGTTGTCCACCGGAGAGGTCTTCTACATCGGGCAGCCGGTTTTCATGGTCATTGCCAACAGCCACCTGACCGCCCGCAAAGCCGCGCGCCTTGGTGTGCTGCGCTATGCCAAGGCACCTGCCCTTTTGACAATCGATCAGGCAATGGCCGCCAACAGCCGTTTCGAAGACGGGCCAAGGATCTACGGTCAAGGCGCCCCTGACGAAGCCCTCGCAGGCGCACCACACGTCATCGAGGGCCGCTTCGAGATCGGCGGTCAGGAACATTTCTACCTTGAAGGACAAGCCGCGCTGGCCCTGCCCCAAGAGGGCGGCGATATGCTGGTGCATTCGTCCACCCAGCATCCCACCGAAATCCAGCACAAGGTCGCAGAGGCCATTGGTCGGCCAATGCACGCCGTTCGGGTCGAAGTCAGACGCATGGGCGGCGGTTTTGGTGGCAAGGAAAGTCAGGGCAATGCGTTGGCCGTGGGCTGTGCCGTGGCCGCACGCCTGACAGGCAAGGCGTGTAAAATGCGCTATGACCGGGATGATGATTTCACAATCACCGGTAAGCGTCATGATTTCCGTATCGACTACAAGGTCGGGTTTGACGATGCGGGCCGCATTCATGGGCTGGTGTTTGAACAATTCTGCCGGTGTGGATGGGCACAGGACCTGTCGTTGCCCGTGGCCGACCGCGCGATGCTGCATGCTGACAACGCCTATTTCCTGCCCGATATTCGCATCACCTCGCACCGGCTCAAGACAAACACCCAGTCGGCCACCGCCTTTCGCGGATTTGGTGGCCCCCAAGGCATGATCGGCATCGAACGGGTGCTTGATCATGTTGCCCACACCGTTGGCCGCGACCCTGTTGCTGTCCGGCAGGTCAATTACTACGCCAAGGCTGGCTCGACCAACCCGCCGCAAACAACCCCCTACGCCATGCCGGTCGAGGATTTCGTGCTCCACGAGATGACCACCCACCTGCTGGAAACCTCGGAGTATGCCGCGCGACGGGCCGCCATTTCGGAGTGGAACACCGCCAACCCGATCCTGAAAAAGGGGCTGGGCTTCAGCCCTGTCAAATTCGGGATCAGCTTTACCCTGACGCATCTCAATCAGGCCGGAGCCTTGGTCCACATTTATCAGGACGGCTCGATCCATCTGAACCACGGTGGGACAGAAATGGGTCAGGGCCTGTTCCAGAAAGTGGCGCAGGTCGCTGCCGCCCGCTTCGGGGTGGGCATCGACCGGATCAAGATTACCGCAACCGACACGGCAAAGGTGCCCAACACCTCGGCCACCGCGGCCTCTTCGGGGTCAGACCTGAACGGCATGGCGGTGAAGGCCGCGTGCGACACGCTGGTTGAGCGTCTGTCCGAATTCATCGCGCACAAACATCAGGCAGAGCCCTTCGATGTTCTGTTCGAAGACGACCGCATCAAAGTTGCCGATGCCGACTACAGCTTTGCCGAAGTGGTGCAGCAGGCTTACATGGCGCGGATCAGCCTGTCGGCGACGGGCTTTTACAAAACGCCTAAAATCACCTGGGACCGGATCAAGGGGCAAGGCCGCCCGTTCTATTATTTTGCCTACGGTGCGGCCCTCACCGAAGTGGTCATCGACACCCTGACCGGCGAGAACCGGATTTTGCGGGCCGATATCGTGCATGATGCCGGTGCTTCGCTGAACCCTGCACTGGATATCGGGCAGATCGAGGGTGGGTATGTTCAGGGCGCGGGCTGGCTGACCACCGAGGAGCTGGTCTGGGACGACAAGGGGCGGCTGCGCACGCACGCGCCTTCGACCTACAAAATTCCCGCGTTTTCCGATCAACCGGAGGTGTTCAACGTGGCGCTTTGGCCCGGCGAGAATGCGGAAAACACCATTTACCGCTCGAAAGCTGTGGGTGAGCCGCCATTGATGCTGGGCATCTCGGTATTGATGGCGTTGTCGGATGCGCTTGCGGCGTGCGGGCCGGTTTATCCCGGACTTGATGCGCCCGCCACGCCAGAGCGGGTTCTGGCGGCGGTCGCCCGCACCCGCGCCACATGAGCTTTCCACTTGCCCAGTTGCGGACCCTGACGGCCCGGCACGGGCGCGTGGCCCGGGTTGTCGTGGCCGGATCGGACGGCTCTGTGCCGCGCGAGGCCGGTGCCGGAATGCTGGTTTGGGCAACCGGCCAATCCGGTACAATCGGCGGCGGCGCACTAGAATGGCAGGCCACACTGGACGCCCGCAACAGGTTGACAGACACTCAAAGCAGGATCGAGCGTATCCCGCTTGGTCCGGCGCTGGGGCAGTGCTGCGGCGGGGCTGTGCGCCTTTTGACCGAGGTTTTCGACACAGCCAACCTGCCTGACGTGCAAGACGGCGCACTGTTTGCACGCGCGGTGGGGGGCGGCGACATCGCACCGCCGCTTTCGGTCTCCCGGCTTTTGGGGCAGCTCCGGTCAGGGCAAAACAGCCCGCTCCCCCGTTTGCTCGACGGATGGTTCATAGAGTGTTTGCAATCCCGCCGGACACCGCTGTGGATTTATGGCGCAGGCCACGTGGGGCGCGCGATTGTGCAGACAATTTCCCCCTTGCCCGAATGGTCAATCACGTGGGTCGACACAGCCAAGTCACGATACCCGAATGATATTTCCGCAGACGTGACACCGCTTTATGGCGACAACATGCCTGATCTGGTGCAGTATGCACCTCAAAGTGCGCATCACCTGATCCTGACCTATTCGCACGAGATCGATCTGGCGCTGTGTCATGCTTTGCTGGGGCATGATTTCGGATTTGCAGGTGTGATCGGTTCAGCCACCAAGTGGGCCAGATTTCGAAAACGGCTTGGCGCACTCGGGCACACTTCCGAACAGATCGCGCGGCTGACCTGCCCCATCGGCAGGCCGGAGTACGGCAAGCACCCGACTGCGATTGCCATCGGCGTTGCCGCCACACTGCTAGACCGCCAACCGCGGGCGGCTTTTGAAAGGAAAACCGGATCATGACAGACTTGCTCAAGGTTGCGGGACTGACCAAGGCCTACCCGGGGGTTGTCGCGAATGACGACGTCAGTTTTTCGATCGGCCACTCCGAAATTCACGCGCTTTTGGGAGAGAACGGAGCGGGCAAATCGACTTTGGTCAAAATGATCTACGGTCTGGTCAAGCCCGATACCGGAACGATGACCCTGTCGGGGGCAGCCTATGCGCCCGGCGCGCCCAATGCCGCCCGTCTGTCCGGAGTGGCAATGGTGTTTCAGCATTTTTCGTTGTTCGACGCGCTGAACGTCGCCGAAAATGTTGCCTTGGGCATGGAAAACCCGCCTGCCATGGGCCAACTGGCCCAGCGCATCACCCAAGTAAGCGAGGCCTACGGGCTGCCGCTTGATCCCGCCCGTACCGTCGGCGACCTGTCCGCCGGAGAGCGCCAGCGGGTCGAGATCATCCGCTGTCTGCTACAGGACCCGAAACTGCTGATCATGGACGAACCCACCAGCGTGCTGACCCCGCAAGAGGTCGAAATCCTGTTTCTGACCCTGCGCAAGTTGAAATCCGAAGGCACGTCGATCTTGTATATCTCGCACAAACTCGAGGAAATTCGCGCGCTTTGTGACGACGCGACGATCCTGCGGCGCGGCAAGGTCGTGGCGCGGACCGATCCGCGTAAAACATCCGCCCGTGAACTGGCAGAGCTGATGGTCGGCACCGCGCTCCATCAACCCGAGCGTCGTCCCCGGGAAACCGATGCGCCGGTTGTGCTTGAAATCGCGGGCCTGTCGTTGCCACCTGCTTCGGGTTTCGGAACCCCGCTGACAGATGTCTCGCTGCGCGTGCGCGCCGGAGAGATCATGGGCATCGGCGGTGTCGCGGGCAACGGGCAGGACGAATTGCTGGGCGCGTTGTCGGGGGAAACCAGAAGCCCGCCGCATTCGGTCCGGCTCAACGATATCGAAATGGGGCATCTGGGGCCGACAGAGCGGCGCAAGGCGGGGCTTTTGACCGCACCCGAAGAACGGCTGGGGCACGCGGCAGCGCCTGACATGAGCCTGACCGAGAATGCTATGCTGACCGGCTGGGGGCGGCGCGGTCTGGCGACAAACGGGTTTTTGAATTGGGGCAAGGCGCGCGATTTCGCAAACGAGATCATCAAGGGTTTCGACGTGCGTACCCCGGGCCCCGGTGTGGCGGCGCGGGCACTTTCGGGGGGGAACCTTCAGAAATTCGTGGTCGGACGCGAGATTTTGCAAGATCCGGTCGTTTTGGTGGTCAATCAGCCGACGTGGGGCGTTGATGCGTCCGCGGCCGCGCAAATCCGGCAGGCGTTGATGGATCTGGCAGGCAAAGGGGCTGCGATTGTGGTTATTTCCCAGGATCTTGATGAGTTGATGGAGCTCGCAGACCGGTTTGCCGCACTGAACGGAGGCCGGTTAAGCCAACCCGAAGACATGGCCGGTTTGAGCATGGAGCGGATCGGCCTGATGCTGGGCGGGGCGCATGGAATGCACGTGCCAGAGGGCGCGCCACCCGAGGTCGGAAACGACCCCTCACCGCACGGAGCCTCCTCATGATCACGCTTGAGCGCCGCCCGTCACCCTCCAGGGTCTGGATTTATGCGACACCGCTTCTTGCGGTGGTTTTGACGATGATCGCCGGCAGCCTGATGTTTGCCGCCCTCGGAAAAGACCCCGTGGTTGCCATTAGAACCATCTTTTTCGACCCCCTGTTCAACGAACAATTCGCGGCCTATTCACGGCCACAGCTTTTGGTCAAGGCAGGGCCGCTGATCTTGATTGCGATCGGGCTGTCACTGGGGTTTCGGGCCGGTGTCTGGAACATCGGCGCCGAGGGGCAGTACATTATCGGGGCGATCTGTGGTGCCGCGGTCGGGTTGGCGGTTTACCCCACCGAGTCTGTGTTCCTGTTTCCCGCGATGGTGATTGCGGGCGCATTCGGAGGCTGGGCATGGGCCATGATACCCGGCATCTTGCGCACCAAGTTCAACACAAACGAAATTCTCGTTTCGCTTTTGCTGGTTTATGTGGCCGAGCAATTGCTGGCGGCGATGGCTTTGGGAACACTGCGCAACCCCGAGGGTGGGGGCTTTCCCGGATCACGGAACTTTCAACAATACCCTGCGGCCGCCAACACCGAGCTTTTTGCCGGCACTGGCATGCATTGGGGCGTGGTCACGGCCTTTATCGCGGTGATTTTTGCCTATGTGATGCTGTCACGGCATTTGTTGGGGTTCCAGATACGTCTGACCGGGCAAAGCCCGCGTGCGGCCCGTTTCAGCGGTGTGGCACCGGCGCGACTTGTGCTGATCTGCCTTGGCATTTCGGGGGCTTTGGCGGGATTGGCCGGCTTGTTCGAGGTCACAGGCCCCGCAGGACAAATCAGCATTGATTTCAATTCCGGCTATGGTTTTACGGCCATTATTGTGGCGTTTCTGGGCCGGTTGAACCCGATCGGGATATTGTTGGCGGGTCTGTTGATGGCGCTGACCTATATCGGCGGAGAATTGGCCCAGTTCATGCTTGGCCTGCCCGCCGCCGCCATTCAGGCGTTTCAGGGCATGTTGTTGTTTTTTCTGCTCGGCGTGGATGTGTTAAGTAACTTCAAAGTGCGGATTGGCCGCAGAAAGGCCGTATGATGGATCTGTCTGCAATCAACTGGCTCTTGCTGATCGCGTCTCTCATGGTCGCGGCAACGCCGATCCTTCTCGCGGGGATAGGTGAATTGGTCGTCGAGCGGGCGGGGGTTTTGAACCTTGGCGTCGAGGGGATGATGATTACCGGCGCGATTTGCGGCTTTGCCGTCGCCTCCGAGACACAAAGCGCCACACTCGGGTTTGTGGCCGCCGCTCTTGGGGGGGCCACAATCTCGATGCTGTTTGGCGTGCTGACGCAGATTTTGCTGTCCAATCAGGTCGCAACGGGGCTGGCGCTGACGTTGTTCGGGCTGGGCTTGTCGGCGCTGCTCGGGCAAGGCTATGTCGGGGTCAAGGGCATTGCGATGCCCGAGCTTGATTTCGGGCCATTGTCCGATTTGCCGATCCTTGGTGTTGCGCTTTTTCGCCATGACGCGATGGTGTACGGCGCAATTGCACTTGTGGCGGCGGTTTGGATTGCCCTGAAATACACCCGCTTCGGACTGGTCCTGCGGGCCGTCGGCGAGAGCCACGACGCCGCACACGCATTGGGGTACAAAGTCGTGCGCATCCGGCTTTTGGCGATTGCATTCGGCGGAGCCTGCGCCGGGTTGGGCGGGGCCTATCTAAGCATCGTGCGGGTGCCACAATGGACCGAAGGCATGACCGCAGGCGCAGGTTGGATCGCACTTGCATTGGTTGTTTTTGCATCATGGAAACCGTGGCGGGTCCTGATTGGTGCCTATCTTTTTGGCGGTTTGACAGTTTTACAGCTCAATCTACAGGCTGCGGGCTTGAAGGTTCCGGTAGAATACCTTTCGATGTCCCCGTATCTGATAACGATCGCTGTTTTGGTGGTCATGTCTTCCGGCAAGGGGCGGCGCGCGATTGGCGCACCGGCTGCCTTGGGTCGGGTCTTTCATGCTTCAAGCTGACGCTGGGGCCAATTTTATCGCTTTACCAACGAACCGGAGTTTCCTTCATGGCACTTAAATCCATCCTGACCGGCGCCGCACTCGCCGTTTCACTCGCGGGGGCCGCGTTTGCCGCGGGTCACGAAAAGACCAAAGTCGGTTTTGTTTACGTCGGCCCCGTGGGCGACGGCGGCTGGACCTATGAGCACAATCAAGGCCGGCTTGCCGTCGAGGCACATTTCGGGGATGCCGTCGAAACAGTCTATCAGGAAAGCGTCCCCGAAGGCGCCGATGCAGAACGCACGCTGACCCAGATGGCCCTGTCCGGTGCAAAACTGATCTTTACGACATCCTTCGGTTACATGGATCCGACGATCAACGTCGCCGCCAAATTCCCGAATGTGAAATTCGAGCACGCCACAGGGTACAAACGCGCGCCAAACGTGTCGACCTATTCGGCGCGTTTCTATGAAGGCCGCGCCGTGCAGGGTCACATCGCCGGCAAGATGACCAAAACCAACAAGATCGGCTATATCGCCTCCTTCCCGATCCCCGAGGTTATCCGTGGCATCAACTCGGCCTATATCCACGCCAAAAAGGTCAATCCCGACGTCGAGTTTTCGGTCATCTGGGCCTACACATGGTTTGATCCGGCCAAGGAATCGGATGCGGCGAACGCATTGATCGAGCAGGGCGCGGATGTGATCTTGCAGCACACAGATTCCACAGCCCCACAAGCAGCGGCCGAAAAAGCAGGCAACGTCGTGTCATTCGGCCAAGCCTCGGATATGGCCGAATACGGCCCCTTCCCGCGCGTGTCATCCATCATCGACGACTGGGCCCCCTATTACATCGCTCGTACACAAGCTGTGATTGACGGCACATGGGAGAGCAAGGACACTTGGGACGGTATCGGCGCAGGCATGGTTGCCATCGGCGAGATTTCCTCGGCGGTACCAGCCGATGTGAAGGCAGAGGCCGAAGCACTGGTCGCCGCGATTGCTGCGGGTGAGTACATGCCCTTTACCGGCCCGATCAACAAACAGGACGGAACGCCGTGGCTCGCTGCGGGCGAAACCGCAGATGACGGCACACTGGCAGGCATGAACTTTTATGTCGAAGGTCTGACCGGCGATATCCCGCAATAAGCGTTTGCCCTCCAAGATCCAGACCTGCGCCCTGATAGACAAAAGGGCGCAGGTTATTTTTAATTCATGTCTATGATCGAGGCGCTGATTTCCGGCACACCTATCGTCGGGTATGATGGCACGTTTGCACGCGATCTGGTTTCCCATCACGATGGCGGCCGGTTTGTTCCCATTGGTGCGACAGGCGCGCTGGCCGACCTGCTCGAGAATATGCCGCGGGACAAGGGGCTTCACGCAGGCATGATCCGATCGGCGGCGGCTGACGGTGCGCCGTTCGACGACGAGACTGTCTTCAGGCATCGCTCCGAGCTTATTCGCAAATATCTGTAACGGCAGGGGGTGGTACGATCAGACCTGAACACGTGTCATCACCCACGACTCAAAGGCACGCGCGGGCTCTGACAGCTGGTTTGCCGTCAAAAAGAACCCTTCGGCATTTGCGATCGAGACTGGATGCACCTGAACAAGCCGGCCTAACGCGAGAGGTCCGGCCGCCAGCAAGGAGCTGGTGAGCGCGACACCGTTTCCTTGCACCGCAAGATCCAGGGCCAAACCGTACGAGTCCACAAAGATTGCAGGCTCGGGCTTGCTTTTGAAGCCGGCACACTGCGCCCATGCCTCCCAGCCGCTGGAGGTGCCGACCGTTTCGATCAGGGGCTGCTTCAGCAACGGGCCAGAAACCGGTCGGTCGGCAACTGCAATCAAGCGATCGGGCATCAAGCGCACCGCCCCCGCCCGGGCCTGTTTTTGGGATCCGAAACGGATTTCCACGTCGGCAATCGAGGATTTGAACTCGTCCGACCAGACTGTGCTTAACAACCGAACGCGCAATTCGGGATGCGCAGCTTGAAAGCGGTATATCTGCGGGGCCAGAATCCACTGGGCGATACTGACAGATGTGGCGATGGTCAAAAGCCCCGCTGGCGGACCCGTTTCAAAGGCCTGCGCAGCCTTTGCAAGGGTGCCCAGCGCGGCTTCGATCTGTGGCAACAACGTGCGCCCCTCATCCGTCAACGCCAATCCACGCGGCAGACGCACAAAAAGCTGCACTCCCAACCGGGTTTCCAAAGAGCGCACTTGTTGACTGACCGCCGATTGGGTCAGGGCAAGTTCGCGGGCCGCAACAGTGAAGTTGAGATGCCGTGCTGCTGCGTCGAAAGATCGAAACCAGCCAAGAGGAGGAAGAGAGCGCGCCACAGGAATAACCTTGCCATTAGTATTACTAATGCTTGTGCCTCAGAATTGATCGCTGGTCAAAACTTTGCATTCAGGCAAAGTCACCACATCAAACAAAATGTGGATGCCATGACCCCGGAAATTCGAAAATTCGTAACCTTTGAGGACGAAACCCTGATCGAAGGGTTTCGTGCCGTGACAACACCGTGGCGTATGTTTGCCGTCGCAGCGGTTGTAAAAAACCCGTGGGCCGGACGCTTTGTCGAGGATCTTGGCCCCGAAATCCGCAGTTTCGGTCCGCCTTTGGGGGCGGAACTGACCCGTCGGATGCTTGCGCTGGCAGGGTCGGGCGACGCCATCGAGGCTTACGGCAAAGCGGCTGTTGTGGGGCTGGACGGTGAAGTCGAGCACGGCTCCGGCCTGATCCATACGTTGCGCTTTGGCAATCATTACCGCGAAGCCGTACAGGCAAAATCATACCTTTCGTTCAGCAACACCCGTGGGCCGGCGAATGCACCGATCATGGTTCCGATGATGGACAAGAACGACGCAGGGCGGCGCTCGCATTACCTGACGCTGCAATTTGCCATTCCCGACGCACCGCGGGCCGACGAAATTGTGGTTGTCCTTGGCGGGGCGACAACAGGCCGCCCACATCACCGGATCGGCGACCGGTATCAGGATCTCAAGGAGCTGGGTCATGATCTGGACAACCCGGCCTCGGTCTGATTTCGGCGGCCTCAGGGCCGTTCGGGAGGGGGTCGGCCCTGCGGTCGTGTTGCTGCACGGTGTCGGCCTGCGGGCCGAGGCGTGGAACGCCCAGATAGACATGCTAAAAGGCAGGTTCAGGGTCATTGCCCCTGATATGCCCGGCCACGGCGAAAGTCCTGCATTTGCGCACCACGGTACCCTGGCGGATTATTCCAATGCAATCGCTCGCGCAGCCGACGGGCCGTTCTGCGTCGTGGGCCATTCAATGGGTGCTATGATCGCGCTTGATCTGGCCATCCGCTTTCCGGAAAAAATACGCGGCGTGATCGCTCTGAATGCCATCTTTCAACGCTCGCAAGCCGCCACCGCTGCCGTACACCAAAGGGCGCAGACCCTGTCGGCAGACAGCGTGCCTGATCCTGCCGGACCTTTGCAACGCTGGTTCGCTGATACGACAACTCCCCCCGCGCAGGCCTGTCGCCAATGGCTGCAAGATGTCCCTCCTGCGGGCTACAAGGCAGCTTATTCCGTCTTTGCCCACGAAGACGGCCCCGCTCCCGAAAGCCTTGCAACACTGCCCTGCCCCGCCCTGTTTGTCACCGGCAGCGAAGAACCCAATTCAACACCGGCGATGTCGCATGCCATGGCAACGCTGGCTCCGAAAGGACACGCAGTCATTATCGAGGGTGCCGCCCACATGATGCCAATGACCCATCCTGAAACGCTTGACCCGATACTTTCCCAATGTCTCGCCACGTGGTCGCCATGACCTTTCCCGCGCCGCCCTTGCGCCATCACACGACCCTCAAACGACCTTGCCACCTCTTCTTTGAACGACAGGACCTGACAGATGGATTTCTCTCTTTTTGCCCACATGGAACGCACGACACCGGACCAGTCACATGAGAAATTATATCAGGACTTTGTCGGTTTATGTGAACTGGCCGACGCGGGCGGCATGCGCGCGATCTGGACCGGCGAGCATCACGGGATGGATTTCACGATCGCGCCCAACCCGTTTTTGACCCTTGTCGATCTGGCGCATCGCACAAAAAATGTAAAGTTGGGAACAGGCACAATCATT
>JBLHUT010000025.1:0-20240 GCA_047629975.1 Paracoccaceae bacterium | reverse complement strand
CCCAGTTATTCGGACCCTGTCGGAAAACACACCAGTCAGGCCGTCAACCACCCGCTATTTGCAGGTCGTCACATGCGTCAGGGTGGATCTAATGCTTTGCTGCGATCTCTTGCGCAGTCTTATCCCCGCGCAAGGTGTCCAGCGCTACGGTTGCTTAAAACTTGTCCGAAAAAATGCGTCTCTTCGTTCTTTGTGTATCCTGTCGTCTAGGTTGGATACATCTTGGCACGCGGTCAGAATTTGCCGGACCACTTCAGTCTGACCCCTTGCGAGGTCCCTGCCAGCCTTGGCTGCTTCACAGAACGCTAAAGTGGGCGAAGCTTCAGAAAGATAAACCCACCACCAAAATAGGGAACGGGCGATGAGTAATCTCACCGCCCGTTTTGACTTTCCACAGGTATTGCGCCCTGACGGGTCTAGTCTTTCAAGCTTTCTTCTCTAAGCCCGTCCGCCAGAAGATTAAGGCCCAGCACGAGGCTCATAAGAGCCAGCGCAGGGGGCAGGGCAGGGTGTGGGTAGATCGACAACAGCTTGCGCCCGTCATTGATCGTTGATCCCCAATCAGGGCTTTCCGGCTCAAGTCCGAGACCAAAGAAGCCCAGTGTTCCAAGCAGGATGATGGTGTACCCGATGCGCAGGCAAAAATCCACGATCAGTGGACCACGGGCATTCGGCAGTATTTCCCAAAGCATCGTGTACCACGGACCTTCGCCTCTTGTATGTGCTGCGGCAACATAATCGCGGGTTTTGATATCAAGCACCAAGCCGCGAACGATCCGGAAAACGGTTGGTGAGTTCACAAAGACCACTGATACGAAAACGATCAGCACGTTGCCGGGGACGTCAAACAGATCAATTGCGCCGGGCAGAATATCCAGAACACCGTTTTTCTCGGTAATGAGTGACAGGTACAACCAGCCTCCAAGGCCGATCACGACCGACAAGATAATGCCACGCGGCATCGGTTGCGTGTAGAACTTGGAGTTGAACAGAACCGTCAGAAAGATGATTGGAAACAGAAACAAAACAGCCGCCATATAACTTGGCATACCTGTGTCGACAATCTCGGGGGTAACCAGCAAGTAGAAGAGCAGGATTACCGGAAACGCCAGAATAATGTTTGCTGCAAACGACAAAAGCGTATCCAGCCAGCCGCCATAGAAACCAGCAGGCACCCCGAGCGTGATCCCCACCATAAACGCAAAGAGCGTGGCCATCGGGGCGATTTGCATGACTTCCCAACTGCCTGCAACCATCCGGCTGAACACATCCCTTGCAAGGTTATCTCCTCCCAGAAGATACCATGCGAACTGCCCCTCATCGGGGGATCGCAACGCGGTTCCGGGGACTTTGTTCTTCATACCCGAAAGTTGCGACAAGGCATCATGCGTGATGATCATATCTGCAAATAGGGCGGTAAAGACCCAAAACAGCACAATTCCCGCACCAACCGCGCCAATAGAAGACCCCATCAGCTTGCCCCAAAGACCAAGTTTGGACTTGAAGATGTTAGACACCACAAAGACCACTACCAGGCTTGTCCAAACGGGCAGGAACTGTGTGATAATGTTACCGACAATGCCTTTTGCCTCTGCTCCGGGCAATACAAGGCCACCGATCAGATAAGCCACAAGGGTCGCCACAAACAGATAGAACGATGCCTTCACCGCGACTCCGGCATAGTCCGCAGGGGTGCGCGCCGCCATCAAGATGTTGCCCGCACCGCCGGTCGTCACAAACAGGCTCAGCACCATTTGGGTCGCAAAGCTCACGATAAGTGCAACCGAAGCCACAAGAAGAACGGGATTAAGGAAAGGCCCAAGCGTGCCTGTCCAGGTCAGAGTATCCATTTTTCCGATCCTCTCTTAAGAAACGCGAATGCGCGGGTTGAGGAAAACATAGCCGATGTCCGAAATCAGTTGCGTCACCAACACGACGACAACCGCGACCACCGAACAGCCCAGCAGCAACTCGACATCGTTATTGCCCGCCGCCAGAACCAGTGTCCATCCGAAGCCCTTGTAGTTGAACAGGGTTTCAACAATCACGACGCCGTTCAGCAACCATGGAAACTGCAACATAATGACGGTGAAGGGCGCAATCAGCGCATTTCGCAAGGCATGTTTCACGACAATATTTCCAAAGCTCTGGCCCTTGAGCCTTGCGGTGCGGATATATTGTGATGTCATGACCTCTGCCATCGATGCGCGTGTCATCCGGGCAATGTAGCCGATGCCGTAAAGTGCGATCGTCAGCACCGGCAGCGTGAAATTGGCAAAGGTGATGTCGTCCATAGCGGATGACGCCGACCCCTTGAACCATTTCAATCCAACAGCCGAGGATGCGAAAACCGCAATAAACAGAACCCCCGAGACATATTCCGGCGTGGCCGTCGACGCGATTGAAATCGTAGAGAGCGAACGGTCCAGTTTTGATCCCTCTCGCATGCCCGCCAGAACGCCGATGACCAAAGCGGTGGGCACCATCACGATCATGACCCACAGCATCAACCACCCCGTCAGCCCCAGACGGCGCATAACGACATCAATGACCGGCTCCTTGGAGACAGTCGATTGCCCCCAATTTCCTTGCAATACGCCACAAAACTTTGGTGCAACCGCAGGGTCCATGCCGCCCTCGATACATCTGCCGATGACCCGTCCGTCATTGGACTCCCCGACAAAGCCCGGAAAAACACCAAGCCATTGGCCGTATTTGATTGGCAAGGGTTCGAGGTATCCGTTTCTGTCGAGCCAGCTTTCGACCTGTACGTCGGTCATCCGTTGGTTGCCCTCGGATTTTGCCAGCTTTTCAAGGTTGGGATACAGATTGGTAAGAAAGAATACGATGAATGTCAGGCATAAAGCCGTCAGGATCATCAGTCCTATGCGCCGGAGCATAAAGAGTGCCATGGGTTCCCCTGTTATCAGACGTTATTCTGGCCGCGCTATTATTTGCACTTGCTGCCCTGTTTCGCGGATCCGGAATTCCTTGGATCCGAAGCGAAAAGGCCACCCGAAGCAGTGGGTGGCCTTTTGCAGGAATTTAGGCCGAGTAACCAAGCCGGTCTACGTGGATTTCAAAGCTGGGGTGCATTTCGGCGCCCATGATGTTCGCTTTGTGATGCCGGTTCAACGACTGCCAGTAGGGTTGGATGATCACGCCTTCGTCTTGCATGATGGCTTCAAGTTTGGCCATGATCACGCGGCGCGTATCGGCGTCGGCAATCGCAGAGGCTTCGGCCAGCAAGGCATCAAACTCGGCATTGGCAAAGCCTGCCTCGTTCCATGCTTCGCCCGATTTGTAGGCAAGGGCCAGAATCTGGACACCCAAAGGACGCTGGTTCCAGTTTGTGGAGCTGAACGGATACTTGACCCAATCGTTCCAGAAGGTGCTTCCGGGCAGGATCGTCCGCTTCACCTTGATGCCGGCATCGCGCAATTGTGCCGCGACTGCATCTGTCGTGTTCTTGCGCCAGTCATCGTCGATCGAGGTCAGTTCATGCTCGAAATCGGCCATTCCGGCTTCTTCCATCAGGGCCTTTGCCCCGGCGGGATCTACCTTTTGGGGTGGCAACTGTGCGTATTCGGGGTGCAGTTTCGAGACATGGTGGTTTTCGGCGACGACGCCGTTGTTGTTGAAGCCAAGCTCGAGGCAGATAGCGTTATCAACCGCCATCGCCAGAGCCTGCCGCACGCGCTTGTCGGCATAAGGCTTGATGCCGTCGACTTCGGCAAGCTGGTTGGGCCGGATGACGATGGTGTTGGCCGTTGCTGTCGATGACTTTACCCAGCCGTCGAATGTATCGAAGATTTCGATAAATTCGCCGTCCATCCGGTAGGTCATGTCGAACTCGTCGGCTTCGGCACCCGCCGCGATGGCCGAGTAATCTGTTCCGAAGTCGACGTATTCGATCCGGTCAAGGTAAGCACCTTCGCCCCACCATGTGTGACCGGTGTTTTTGACCAGCACGCCTTTGACACCCACTTCAAGGCTCTCGGGCAGGAACGGGCCGGTGCCGACGGGATTGCTCAGCATTGTATCGGCGGTGTGGCTCGAGTGCGTGATTGCAGCAGGATAGTCACCCATGCCCGGGATCAGTGTGATATCGGGCTGCGAGGGAGTGAGTTTGACGGTATGCGCGTCAACGACCATGATCGCGCCTTCACGCGCCTGACCGGTTTCGCTGTCCACAAGCGAGCTCATGCGGGACGCCATCGAATTGCCTTCGAGCGTCGTGTCACACCAGCCCGCAACATTGCGCGCGACGTCTTCTGCGGTAAACGCTTCGCCGTTGTTCCATGTCACGCCCTTGCGAACAACCAGCGTGTATTCGGTTGCATCCTCGTTTACCGACCAGCTTTCCAGCAGGCGTCCCTCAAAGGAGCCGTCGCTGTTGATCCGGATCAGGTATTCCAGCCATCCACGCGAAAAATTCGCGATCTGCGACCAGTCATAGGTTCGCGGGTCTTTCAGGGCGCGGACTTCTTGCTGGATGCGCAAAGTGCCACCGGTGGCAATATGACCTGCGGCCTGCGCGGGTTGTGCGACACCGATCAGGCCATAGGCGGCCGTGGCTGTCATCCCCAACGCACAAGCGCGCCCAAGAAACTCGCGGCGGTCCAAAAGCCCTGCTTTGTATTCGGTAGCGTACATTCTTGCAGCGGTGTGAACGCCCTGCTCATCTTTTTTCGTGTGCATCATCTTTTTCTCCCTGTGACACATAACACCAAACCGACGGGCGGCTTTGCGATCTAGGGCGCAATAATCCGTCATCGGTAACTTATAATTTGCAACTATATGCCGGCTTGAAGGTTCAAGCCGGCATACCATTGCGTCTAACGTCAGCGATAGCTTAACTGGAAAGTGTCCAGAAAACGACCCAATTGCACTGGAAGCGACATTTTAACCCTGCGCAACCGCAAACTTTCGGGTTCCGTCAGAAATTCTTGCTGCCACACAGGTGCATGTCATTGGAAACAACCCTTTGAAATGCGTCTAGGAAAGTGTTGTCCCGTCAATGGCGCGCCAGTCCGCCATTCGGGCACGAAACCACGTTCGCTGACGCTTGGCGTATTGCCGTGTGGCGATGATTGCGCCCTCTCGTGCAGCGGCCAGTGTGCAGGCGCCGTTCAGATGCCGGATCAGGTCAGGCACGCCAATGGCTTTTGAGGACGGCCAGACCGGATCATGACCTGCTAGGTTTCGCGACACCTCGTCAAGCGCACCGTTGGCAATCATCATGTCAAAGCGTTGCCCGATGCGTCCCACCAACCAGTCGCGGGGCGCGTTCACAACAACGCCTTGTGCCTGGTCCAGCGGCAAAAGAGCGGGCCCGGTGTTCGACTGCCAGTCGCGCAAGGGGCGACCTGTCGCGGTGGCAACCTCGAATGCGCGTTGCACGCGCGCGCGGTTCGCCACATCCAGACTGTTGCGGGTGGCGGGGTCAAGCGCGTCAAGAAGCGCCGCGAGAGACATATCATCGGCGCGCTCCCTGATTTCAGCGGGAACAGCAGGGATTTGTGCCAGCCCTTGTGTCAACGCGGCAAAGTTCAGGCCCGTGCCCCCGACGATGATCGGGCGCAAAGGACCGGCAAGCAAAGGGGCCACATCGCGCAGCCAATGCCCGGTCGAATAGATCTGGTCCCGCGCCACATGGCCGTAAAGAGCGTGGGGCAGGGCGGCCTCATCGGCAAGGCTGGGTCGTGCGGTCAGAAGCCTCCAGTTGCCGAACACCTGAAGCGCATCGGCATTGATGATCACCCCTCCGTGACGCGCGGCGATGTGCATGGCGAGGGCCGACTTGCCGCTGGCTGTGGGGCCGGCAATCAAAACCGGGCGATCGCGATCGATCCATGACAGGTCCATTCGTCTTCAATCCTATTCGCTTGCCCATTGAACCTTGCAGCGATTTGCGACATGGTTCGCCAAATCTTGAAATCAGTGCGAGGGCAAACGATATGCTTGACGAGGGGCAGGTTCAACCAAAGCCGACCTATAAACGGGTTATGCTCAAGATATCCGGCGAGGCATTGATGGGCGATCAGGGCTACGGCCTGCATCCGCCCACGGTCGAGCGGATCGCGCGCGAGGTGAAATCGGTTCATGATCTGGGCGTCGAGATTTGCATGGTCATCGGGGGCGGCAACATCTTTCGCGGCCTTCAGGGCAGCGCGCAGGGCATGGAGCGTACAACCGCTGATTACATGGGGATGCTGGCGACGGTGATGAATGCGCTTGCTGTGCAGGCGGCTCTTGAGTCGCTGGGTGTCTTCACCCGCACAATAAGCGCAATTCCGATGGATCAGGTGTGCGAGCCGTACATCCGCCGCCGCGCCGTGCGGCATCTGGAAAAAGGGCGCGTGTGCATCTTTGCAGCCGGCACCGGCAATCCGTATTTCACCACCGACACCGCCGCCACGTTGCGCGCCAATGAAATGGCATGCGAAGCGATCTTCAAGGGTACGAAAGTGGACGGTGTCTATGACAGTGATCCGATGTTGAACCCCGACGCCGTCCGCTATGACTTTGTCAGTTATGATGATTGCCTTGCCAAGCACCTCAAAGTCATGGACGCAAGCGCGATTGCTCTGGCCCGCGACAACAACCTGCCGATCATTGTTTTCTCGCTGGATGAACCCGGTGGCTTCAGAGGTATTCTGGCGGGCGAAGGCACCTATACCCGTGTTCACGACGTCTGAATGCTGCGGCTTTGGCTCCTTTTAAAACTGGGGGGGCTTGGGGTCACGCTTTGGATTTTGTTGCGGGGCGCGCAAATGTTCGGTTGGGCCTGAGCAAAAATTCGTAGTTAATGCCTTCACAATCGACGGCGTTTAACGCTAAAAACGAGACTGACGATCACAACGGGGCGTTCCTGTTGGCTGACTTGTACGAAAAGGGCGAATAATGGCCGAAGACGATTTTGACTTGGACCTTGATGATATCCAGCGGCGCATGGACGGGGCGATGGCCGCGTTGAAAAGCGAGTTTCTGACCTTGCGGACGGGCCGTGCGGCGGCTTCGATGCTGGATCCGGTGATGGTTGACGCCTATGGGTCGTCGACGCCTATCAATCAGGTCGGAACGGTCAATGTGCCCGAGCCGCGGATGCTGACGATCAACATCTGGGACAAGGGTCTTGTCAGCAAGGTCGAAAAGGCCCTGCGCGAAAGTGGTTTGGGGATCAATCCTGTCGTGGACGGCACGATTATCCGGCTGCCCATTCCCGAACTCAACGAAGAGCGTCGCCGCGAATTGACCAAGGTGGCTGCAAACTATACCGAACACGCCCGTGTCGCCGTGCGAAATGTGCGCCGCGACGGCATGGACAGGCTGAAAAAGGCAAAGACGAACGGGCTGTCAGAGGATGATCTCAAGATCTGGTCTGACGAGGTCCAGACCCTGACGGATGCCGCAATCTCGGCTATCGATGTGGCATTGGAGCGTAAGCAGGCCGAAATCATGCAAGTGTAAGTCAAATCAGACAGAGCGCCGGCTTTTGGTTAACCAAAATGCTGTAAAGGCTTTGCTAGCGGGAGCATTCCCGCAATAAAATGCGCTCCGCGCAACGCAAGGAGGCCGGATGGCCGCGAAGGACAACAGAGCGACGACACCCGAACACGTTGCCATAATCATGGATGGCAACGGCCGTTGGGCGACGTCGCGCGGTAAGCCGCGCCTGTTTGGCCATCAGGCCGGAGCGCGGCGTGTTCGTGAGATCGTAGAGGCCTGTCCGGACCTCGGCGTGCGATATCTAACGATTTTTGCGTTTTCCACCGAGAACTGGAAGCGGACACAGGTCGAGGTTTCGGGTCTTATGCTGCTTTTCAAGCGGTATATCCAGCGTGAGGCACAACAGCTGTTGTCAAACGGCGTGCGCGTCCGGTTTATCGGTGACCGTGTCAGGCTGGACCGGAAGCTGGTTCAGATGATGGATAACCTTGAGGTGCTTACGGCGCAAAATGATCTTGTTCATCTGACCGTTGCCCTGAATTACGGCGGGCGCGACGAGGTGACCCGCGCCACACAACGCCTTGCGACAGAGGTGGCGAATGGCCGTTTGCGGGCCGAAGACGTTGATGCGGGAACATTGGCGGGTTTTCTGGACACGTGCATGCTGCCTGATCCCGATCTTGTGATCCGCACCAGTGGCGAGGCACGGATTTCAAACTTTCTTTTGTGGCAATCGGCTTATTCCGAATACGAGTTTGTCGATACACTCTGGCCTGATTTTACGGCCGAGCAATTTCAAGAGGTTCTGGCGTCTTACGGACGGCGCGAGCGCCGGTTCGGAGCGGTCAGTGCCTGACGTCGACCCGAAGCGGTCCCAATGGGATGATCTCGCCCCCCGGACGATCTGGGGTGTGGCGATGGTTGTGGTTGGCGTCATTGCCATCCGGCTTGGTGGTGTCTGGTTCCAGATGTTGGCGGTGTTTGTCACCGCTGTCATGGTTTGGGAACTTGCGCGCATGATCCGGTCCGACGACGGCCCTTATGCCATGCTATTGGCGGCTTTGACGGCAAGTGTGCTGTCAGGCGTGCTCGGGGCCGGCGGTGGGCTGTATCTGATGCTTTTGTTTGTACCGGCTGTTCTGGGTGCGGTCACGGCCAAGCGCGAGCAGATCACGTTCTTCCTTTATGCATTGGGGATCGTCTTTGCGGGCTGGGGTCTTGTGACATTCCGTGAAATTCATGGTGGCACGTGGATTTTCTGGTTGGTTTTTGTTGTGGTCGTTACGGATATTGCCGGATATTTTGCCGGACGCATTATTGGGGGGCCGAAATTCTGGCCGGCGATCAGCCCCAAAAAGACATGGTCGGGAACTGTTGCCGGCTGGATCGGGGCGGCTTTGGTCGGCTGGGCGTTTCTGGGGTTTACCACGGCGGGAACCGACCTGATCTGGATCTCGGCGTTGCTCAGTTTTGCCAGCCAGCTAGGTGATGTTGCGGAAAGTGCCGTTAAGCGCCGCACCGGTGTAAAGGACAGCTCTGGGCTTATTCCGGGCCACGGTGGGCTGTTCGACCGGTTCGACGGGCTTCTTGGAGCATCGTTGTTCATGTTGCTGACCGCGCTTGTTGTGGTTGTACCGGAAGTGCGCCTGTGAGGCGTGTCTCGATTTTCGGATCTACCGGATCGATTGGCGAGAATACGGTCGATCTGATCGAACGCGCACCCGAAGCTTATCAGGTCGTCGCTCTTACCGGGGGACGCAACATCGCGCGTTTGGCCGCGCAGGCGATTTCGCTTAGGGCCGAAGTGGCCGTCACCGCCTATCCCGAATGTTATCAGGCGCTGAGTAATCTTTTGGCCGGAACGGGTGTTGCGGTGGCTGCGGGTGAACAGGCTCTGATCGAGGCGGCGCAGCGACCGGCCGATTGGGTGATGTCGGCGATTGTCGGGGCGGCTGGTTTGCCCCCCGGTCTGGCGGCCTTGGAGCAGGGCACGTGTCTGGCGTTGGCAAACAAGGAATCTCTGGTGACGGCGGGGCCTTTGCTTATGGGCACTGCGCGGGCACATGATGCGCGCGTCCTGCCCGTTGACAGCGAACATTCCGCCGTTTTTCAAGCGCTTGTCGGTGAAGACATGGCCGCGGTCGAGCGCATTATCATCACGGCCTCTGGCGGCGCGTTTCGCGACTGGCCGCTGGAGCAGTTGGCACATGCGTCCCTGTCCGAGGCGTCAAGTCATCCGAATTGGGATATGGGACAGCGGATCACGATCGATAGCGCGTCCATGTTTAACAAGTCTCTGGAGCTTATTGAAACAAAAGAGTTTTTTGGCGTTGATCCGGCTATGATCGAGGTGATCGTCCATCCGGAATCGCTGATCCATGCGCTTGTCGGGTTTCGCGACGGAGCGTTGATGGCGCATGTTGGTCCGCCGGACATGCGCCATGCAATCGGCTATGCCCTGCATTGGCCGGAGCGGCTTGATCTGCCGGTGGCGCGTCTCGATCTGGCGCAGATTGCAACGCTTTCTTTCCGTGCGCCGTGCGACATCCGTTGGCCGGCCCTCAGACTTGCACGGGATGTGATGCGCATCGGCGGCTTGTCTGGCGCGGTTTTCAACGCCGCAAAGGAACGGGCGCTGGACGCGTTCATCGCCTCCGAGATCGGATTTCTCGAGATGGCAGCCGTCGTGGAAGACACTCTCGAGGCGATGTTGGCCAAGGACGGACTAAATTGTGATCACCTTGACCTTGATACGGTGACCCAAGCGGACCAAGTTGCAAGAGCAAGGGCATCTGATGCCATAACAAAACGACGCAAGGCAGGTTAAGTATGGATGTAGTCGGGCTGATCCCTTCTTTTGGGGGGGTGATCTATACTGTTGTGGCGTTTGTTGTGGCGTTGTCGGTGATCGTTGCGGTGCACGAATACGGGCACTACATCGTCGGTCGGTGGTCAGGGATCCACGCCGAGGTGTTCTCGCTGGGGTTTGGTCCTGTAATCTATTCGCGCACGGACAAGCGGGGCACGAAGTGGCAAATCGCCATTCTGCCCTTCGGAGGCTTTGTGAAGTTTCTCGGGGATTCCGATGCGGCCTCGGGAAAAGACGCAGCCCAGATGTCCGAGATGGACACGGTCGCGCGTCGTCGCACGATGCACGGTGCGCCGCTGTGGGCACGTGCGGCCACGGTTGCGGCCGGACCGGTGTTCAATTTCATCCTTTCGATCCTTGTGTTCGGGGCCGTTTTGTTCGCGCGCGGCAATGCTGTCGAGCCGTTGACGATCGGCATGATGAAGCCGCTTCCGGAGCAATCCCGGACCCTTGAACCTGGCGATCAGATCCTTGCGATGAACGGGCAGGAGATTGTCGATTTCGAAGGGTTCTATGCCGTCACCGGTGCGTTGCCGATTGGTGGAACGATCGAATATTCGGTGCTGCGCAACGGTAGCACGCGCATCATCGAGGGGCCTTATCCGTTTCCGCCGTTGATTGACGGGCTTCAGGCAGGGTCGGCGGCGATGGATGTGGGCTTGTCGGTCGGTGATGTTATCACGGGTATTGATGGCACCGCGATCACGGCGTTCAGCGAATTGCAGACACGGGTTGCCGCGTCCGAGGGGGCTGCATTGTTGCTGGATGTGTGGCGCGCCGGAGAAGAGATGCAGTTTGCGCTGGCGCCGCGAAAGGTCGATTTGCCGAAAGCGGAGGGTGGCTTCGAGACGCGTTGGCTGATCGGGATGACGGGTGGCCTGGCGTTTGTGCCTGCGACCGAAACGCCCGGTGTGTTCGAGGCATTGTCGTACGGGGCCAATCAGACCTTGTTCATCGCCGAAAGCTCGCTTTCGGGGCTGTATCACATGATCACGGGCGCGATCTCGTCGTGTAACTTGCGCGGTCCGATCGGGATTGCAGAGACATCGGGGGCTGCGGCCAGTCAGGGACTTGCCAGTTTTATCTGGTTCATTGCGGTTCTGTCCACGGCTGTCGGGCTGCTTAATCTGTTTCCGATTCCGGTGCTTGATGGTGGCCATCTGGTATTTCATGCCTACGAGGCGATCACGGGCAAGCCGCCCTCAGACAAGGCGTTGCGGGTTTTGATGGGCATTGGCCTGACGTTGATGTTGTCGCTGATGGTTTTTGCCCTGACCAATGACCTGTTTTGCCCCTGAGTACGCCGCATTCATGACACCTTGTGCCGGTAGGGTTCGCGTATCGGCAACAAGGGATTTGACACATGCACCTTATTTCTTCCGGCTATGACGGCGCGCGTCTTTTGATTGTATTGAATTGGGATCGTCTGCTTTTCTCTGGGATACTTGCACTTGCGCTGAGTGCTTCTTCGCTGCTTGACCGGGCGCAGACGGCCGGCGGGTATTTTAGTGTCGGAGTGTTTTGACAAGGGGTTGGAAAATCGGTAGCTAACACAGCATAGTGGTGGTGACTCTCGGGGGCAGTCGATATGCAGTGTTTGATCAAAGGCATGATGGGCCCTAAACGCGCATTGTTACGTACAATGTTAATCTTTTTGATTGCGTTTTCAACGCTATCGGCGGCCGGGACATCTCCGTCCCATGCACAGACCTATTCCTTCAGCAGGGTCGAGGTCATCGGCAACCTGAGGGTCGATTCCTCGACGATCCTGACCTACGCGGGGATTTCGCGCGGCGAGCAAGTCGATGCTGCCCGCCTGAACGACGCGTATCAAAGTATTATCAACTCGGGCTTGTTTGAAACTGTCGAGCTTGAGCCGCGCGGCAATACCCTGACTGTGCGTGTCCAGGAGTTTCCGACAATCAACCAGATTGCCTTTGAGGGCAACGACCGGCTCAAGGATGATGTGCTTGAAACAATCATCGGGTCCAAGCCCCGCCGCGTCTACAGCCCCAGTCAGGCCGAAACCGATGCCGCCAGCATCGCGGATGCTTACAAACAAGGTGGCAGACTTGCTGCGACGGTCGATCCGAAAATAATCCGCCGGACAGACAACCGCGTTGATCTGGTGTTTGAAATAACCGAAGGGCGCGTAATCGAAGTCGAGCGCCTGTCTTTTGTCGGCAACAGAGCGTTTTCCGACGGGAGGTTGCGGCGTGTTCTCGAGACAAAGCAAGCCGGTATTTTCCGACGCCTTGTTCAGTCGGACACGCTGGTTGAGGATCGGGTGCAATTCGACCGGCAGGTGCTTCGCGATTTCTATCAGTCGCGTGGATATGTCGATTTTCAGGTTCTGTCGGTCACGACCGAATTGTCACGCGACCGTGCGGGCTTCCTGCTGACCTTCAACGTGCGCGAAGGACAGCAATTCAGCATCGGCGAAGTGACCGTGACGTCCGATATCGACACCGTTGATCCCGATGAATACCGAAACGCCATTCGCATCCGCAGCGGTAGCAATTACAACCCTGCGGTGCTCGAGAATGCAATTGCGCGGCTTGAACGTCTGGCCGTGCGCAATAGCGAAAATTTTGTGCGGGTTGACCCGCGTGTGACGCGCAACGACCGCACTCTGACACTGGATGTCGATTTCAACCTCAGCCGCGGGCCGCGCATTTTCGTTGAACGTATCGACATCGAAGGCAACACAACCACCCTCGACAGGGTTGTACGCAAGCAGTTCAGGGTCGTAGAAGGCGATCCGTTCAACGCGCGTGAAATTCGCGAGAGCGCAGAGCGTATTCGCGCGCTCGGCTTTTTCGAGACCGCCGACGTTCAGGCGCGCGAAGGCAGCACACCTGATCAGGTTATCGTCGATGTAAATGTGGTCGAAGCCCCGACCGGCTCGCTCGGGTTCGGTGCAAGTTACGGAAATGCCGACGGTATCGGGCTGACCTTGTCGTTCGCAGAGCGTAATTTTCTGGGTCGCGGGCAGAGGTTGAGTTTCGAGATCAACACGACCGACAGCGCCGAGGCGTTTTCGGTCGGCTTTGCAGAGCCGTCGTTTCTGGGGCGTGATGTGACGTTTGGTTTTAACGCGTTCTTGCGGTCAAGCGATAACGACAATTCGAATTACGGCACGCGCCGCGCGTCGATCTCGCCTTATTTCGAGTTCCCGCTAAGCGAGTTCAGCCGGTTTGGTGTGCGCGCAGGCCTCAATTTCAACGAGTTGCTGAATGTTGATCTTGGCGATCCTTTGGCGGTGCCTGTGGACACCGGGTCTTCGAACATCTTGCGCGTTGAGGAGGGCGGGATTTACTCCACCTCTGCTGGTCTCACGTATATTTATGACACGCGTCGCAGAGGGTTGAACCCGAATGCAGGCGTCCTGTTCCGCTTTGATCAGGAATTCGGCGTCACCGAAAGTGACAGCTACACCCGCTCAACAGCACTTGTTGCCGCGGAGACAAAGATCTGGAACGAGGACCTCCGGCTGCGGGCCGAGTTCGAAACCGGCGCGCTGCATTACATCACGGGAGGCTCGACAGTGATCGAGCGGTTCTCGCTTAACGGAAAGATGCGCGGTTTCGAGCCGAACGGCGTCGGACCACGGGATCTGCTGGTCAGCAATCAGGATGCTTTGGGGGGCAACATGTACGCGGTGTTGCGCCTTGAGGCTGATTTCCCCATTGGCCTTCCAGAAGAATACGGCATTGAGGGGGGGCTGTTTTATGACATCGGCTCGTTGTGGGCGCTTGATAGTACCGCGGGTGGCCCGTCGGGCACAAACCCTGTGGATGACGATCTTTACTGGCGTCAGGCGATCGGGTTCTCGATTTTCTGGGACACGCCGATCGGTCCGTTGCGGTTCAACTTTTCCGAGGTGCTCAACAGCCAGAGTTATGACAGCGATCAGCCTTTTGACCTGACGATCTCGACACGGTTCTGATGGGCGGACGACAGGCGCACAGACGACCGGAGGGGCACTGGGCCGTAGGCGTCTGTTTGGGACTTTTTGCGCTGTTACTAATTGCTCCGGCGGCGGGTGTTGCGCAGGGCAATCCGGGTGTTCCGTTACTTGATCTGAATATGGGCTCAGAAGTGGGCGTGCCCAAAAGCCCGCTTTTGACGATTGATCCCGAAAGGCTTTACGCGCAATCGCTTTACGGCAAGCGGCTGCAAAGCAATCTGGATCAGGCCGCGCAAGCATTGGCACGTGAAAACCGGCAGATCGAGGCGGAGCTTTCCGCCGAGGAACGGGAACTGACAACGAGCCGCCCCACGCTCTCGCGAGAGGATTTCCGTGCGCTGGCCGATACGTTCGACGAAAAAGTAACCGCTCTCAGACGGCGTCAGGATGCCAAGACGATCGCCCTGCAACGGCGCCGCGAAGTGGAACAAAACACATTTCTAGTCAACGCGCTGCCGGTTCTTTCAGTGATCGTAAAGGAAGCCGGAGCGGTTGCAATCATTGACCGCGGGTCGGTTTTTCTGACAGCGGACGAGATAGATATTACCGATGTTGCGCTGCGCAGGCTGGATGCGACGCTTGGAGACGGGGCCGGTTTGATCGGCACACCGGCCGGTGTGTCGCCTGCGCCGCGCCCGGGTGGGCTTGCGAATGACGGGTTAATCAAGCCGTAACCTGCGCCGCATCTTGCCCCGCCCCCGTGTGAAATGCTACTTCGGGGCAATGATTGAAACATAGGAGATGCGATCGCATGACAGAAACGTCCGCACCGCTGCACGCCGATCTCGAGCTTATCCAGCGGATCATCCCGCATCGCTATCCGTTTTTGCTGATCGACAAGGTGCGCGATATCGTGCCCAACGTCAGTGCGGTCGGCGTCAAGAACGTCACCTTCAACGAGCCCCATTTTCAGGGTCACTTTCCCGGGGCGCCGATTATGCCCGGTGTGATGATCGTCGAGGCAATGGCACAGACGGCCGCCGTTATGGCGGGGGTTACGCTTGGTCTGGCTGACAAGAATATGCTTGTCTATTTCATGGCAATTGACAGCTGCAAATTCCGCCGCAAAGTGGTCCCCGGAGATGTGCTTGAGCTTGAGGTTACGGTCAAACGCTCAGGCTCCAAGATCTGGAAGTTTGCAGGTAAGGCAAGTGTCGGCGGAGAGATGGCCGCACAGGCAGAGTTCACAGCGATGATGGATTTGCCCGTCGGGAATGCCACTTAGATGGCGATTGATCCCACGGCACAGGTGCATCCTTCTGCGGTTGTCGCAGACGGGGCTGTGATCGGCGCGGGGGCCGTTGTGGGGCCGTTTTGCGTGCTGGGGTCACAGGTGCGGCTGGCGCCGCGTGTGACGCTAAAGTCGCATGTCGTGGTCAGTGGTCAAACAGCCATTGGTGAGGATACAGTTGTTTTCCCTTTTGCCGTCATTGGTGAAATTCCTCAGGACCTAAAGTTCAAGGGCGAGAACACGGGGTTGGTGATCGGTGCACGAAACCGGATCCGCGAGCATGTCACGATAAACACAGGCACCTCTGGCGGGGGGGGCATGACGCGCATTGGCGATGACGGTTTGTTCATGGCGGGGTGCCATGTGGCCCATGACGCCCGGATCGGCAATCGCGTGATATTGGTGAATAACTCTGCTGTCGCGGGGCATTGTGTGCTTGAAGACGAAGTGATTGTTGGCGGCTTGTCGGGTATTCATCAATGGGTCCGGATCGGGCGCGGCGCGATTATCGGGGCTGTGACGATGGTGACCAACGATGTGATCCCGCACGGTTTGGTTCAGGGGCCGCGCGGCAAGCTTGATGGGCTCAACCTTGTGGGGCTCAAGCGCAAGGGCGTGGCACGGGTCGATATCACGTCGTTGCGTGCGGCCTATCAGATGCTTGCGCAAGGCGAGGGCACCTTTCAGGACCGCGCGCGCAAGTTGGGCGACGAAACCAAAAGCGCGTATGTGATCGAGATCGTACGCTTTATCCGCGGCGACAGCGACCGCAGCTTCCTGACGCCGGAATAACAAAGAGAGAACGGATCATGCTTGCGCTTGTTGCCGGTACGGGGCGGTTGCCTGAACTCCTGATTTCGCATCTTTTGGCAGAACAGCGCGATGTTGTGCTGTGCAAACTCGAAGGGTTCGATATCGCGGGAACGGGCGATCTGCCTGTTGTGTCCTTTCGTCTGGAGACCCTTGGCACGCTGATTGGCACGCTCAAGAAAAAAGGCGCCCGCGAGGTCTGCTTTGCCGGTGCGGTGCGGCGACCCCAAATCGATCCGTCCTTGATTGATGCCGCAACACGCCCGTTGATGGAGCAGGTCCTCGGCGCGTTGAGGGCGGGGGATGACGGCGCGCTCAGGGTCATTGTGTCGCTGTTTGAAAACGCAGGTTTGCGTGTGCGCGCGGCCAGCGACGTGTTACCCGCGCTTTTGTTGCCCGAAGGGGTGCCGACACGCGCCCGCCCTAGCGATCTGGATGGTGCAGATGCCGCGCGGGGCGAGACGATTGTCGCAGCTCTCGGACGGGCGGATATCGGGCAGGGGTGTGTTGTGGCCGAAGGTCAGGCGCTTGCGATAGAAGCATTACCCGGCACCGACTGGATGCTGCAAAGCCTGCAAATGCCCGGCGGTGAACGTTTGGCAACGCTGCCCGCCGGCGGGCTTTTGTACAAGGCCCCGAAACCCGGGCAGGACAGGCGCATTGATTTGCCCACAATCGGCCCTGAAACCTTACGCAATGCGGCCGCGGCGGGTCTGTCCGGTGTGGTGATCGAGGCCGGCGGGGTGATCGTTCTGGACCCTGAAAAAGTCGTGGCGACTGCGGACAGCCTTGGGTTGTTCTTGTGGGTGCGACGATGCGGTTTGCGCGCATGAATTTCTTTTTGATTGCTGGTGAACCTTCGGGGGACAAACTTGGCGCGGCTTTGATGGCGGGGCTAAGGTTGTTGCAACCCGAGGCACGGTTTCACGGGGTAGGCGGGCCATTGATGGCGCAAGAGGGGCTGCAAAGCCTGTTTCCGATGCATGAATTATCGGTAATGGGCATCGCAGAGGTCTTGCCGAAGTACCGGGCGTTGATGCGCCGGATCGAGCAGACCGCGAAAGATGTCGTTGCCTTTGCGCCGGATGCTCTGATCACGATCGATAGTCCCGATTTTTGCCTGCGGGTAGCACGCAGGGTCAAACTGGCCTGTCCTGAAATCCCGACAATTCATTATGTCGCGCCAACTGTCTGGGCGTGGCGACCCAAGCGCGCCGGAAAGATGGCGCAGGTCATCGACCACGTGCTTGCCCTGTTTCCGTTCGAGCCCCCTTTTATGACCGAGGCCGGAATGACCTGTGATTTTGTGGGGCATCCGGTGGTTGCGGAACCGCTTGCAACAGCAAGCGAGGCGGCAGCCTTTCGCGACAAGGCCGGGATTGCGCCCGATGCGCCGCTGCTGCTTGCGTTGCCGGGATCGCGCAAGGGAGAGGTGGCGCGCCTTGGTCCGCGCTTTGGGGCTGCGCTTGTAGCATTGGCAAAGGTTCATCCGGGTTTGCGGGTGGTTGTACCAACGGTTGCACCGGTCGTGGATATTCTGCGACCGATGCTGGCTGAGTGGCCCGGTGCACCGGTTCTGCTGGACCCCGAGGATATTGCGGAAAAACGGGCCGCGTTTGCGGCGGCCGACGTGGCGCTTGCGGCCTCTGGCACGGTATCGCTGGAGCTAGCGGCGTCTATGATTCCGATGGTCATTGCTTATGACATGAACTGGCTGAGCCGTATCATCATCTCTGCGATGTTGCGGGTTGATACCGTGACGTTGGTCAACCTTGTGTCCGAAACGCGGGTTGTGCCGGAATTTGTCGGGCCAAAGTGTCGACCCGACCTGATTGCGCAGGCCTTGGCAAAGGTCATGGCCGACCCTGACGCGCAAAATATGGCCATGGACCTGACGCTACAACGATTGGGGCGCGGCACAGAAGCCCCCGGCGTGCGGGCCGCGCGCTCTGTGCTTGCTCATCTAAAACAGCCGATGCCGGTTTAGGTGCCCGGCCTGCCTCAGGCCCCGCGCCAGATCCAACCACCGCCGAGAATGCGGCTGCCTGTGGTTTCATAAAACACACAAGCCTGCCCCGGAGCGACACCCTCTTCGGGGGTCAGCAACTCCACCTCGGCAGTCGTCGGCCCCGTTGCCCTCAGGATCGCCTCGCGGGCGGGGCGGGTCGAGCGGACTTTTACGGAAATCTCCCGCGTCTGTTGCGCGGCGAACTCATCATCGCCCAGCCAGTTGATTTCGCGCACGGGGATGATTCGTGTGGTCAACGCCTCTTTCGGGCCGACGATAACCTGCCGCGCATCCGGGTCCAGCTTGACCACGTAAAGCGGGTCGGCCAGCCCCCCGATACCAAGTCCGCGCCGCTGGCCGATGGTGTAGTGGATGACACCGTTGTGCGGGCCCAGAACCCGGCCTTGCATGTCCACAATTTCGCCGGGCTCTCCTGCGCCGGGGCGCAGTTTCTCGATCACGGCGGCATAATTTCCGTTCGGTACGAAGCAAATATCCTGACTGTCGGGTTTGTCTGCAACATCAAGGCCGTACTTGGCCGCAAGGGCACGTGTTTCGGCCTTGCTCTCGAGATGGCCCAGCGGAAACCGCAAGTAATCAAGCTGCGCAGGCGTTGTTGAAAACAAAAAGTAGGATTGGTCGCGCGCGGGGTCGCCGGCACAGTGCAGTTCTGCTCCCTGCGGCCCCATTTTGCGTTGGATATAGTGACCTGTTGCCATGCAATCGGCCTCGAGATCACGCGCGGTTTCAAGCAGGTCCTTGAATTTTACACGCTCGTTACACCGGATGCAGGGCACCGGCGTGGCTCCGGCAAGATAACTGTCGGCAAAGTCGTCAATCACGGCTTCGCGGAACTGGTTCTCGTAATCCAGAACGTAGTGCGGGAAACCCATTTCCTCGGCCACCCTGCGGGCATCATGGATGTCGCGTCCGGCACAACAGGCGCCTTTCTTGGCAAGGGCTGCGCCGTGGTCATAGAGTTGCAACGTCACACCGATGACATCGTAGCCCTGCGCACTCAGCTCGGCGGCCACAGCCGAGCTATCGACGCCGCCAGACATGGCGACAACTACCCGCGTCTCGGCGGGCGGCTTTGCAAAGCCCAAAGAGTTCAGGGTGGATGATTCGTTGTCCAAGGCCATAGTATTCCTCACAATTCCGCGAAAATCTGATCTACTCTAATGAGTCATTTTCATCGACTCTTAAGGCTATTCAGCAAATTTACCCAAACGTACAGTTGAGGGGTGTGCCTATGTTTATCAAGAAAGTCGATGGTCCGCGATCTGTTACTCTTCCTGATGGAACAATCTTGTCGCGCGCCGACCTGCCGCCAGTTGAAACCAGACGTTGGGTCGCAAGTCGGAAGTCTGTGGTTGTGAAGGCCGTGCGCTTTGGCCTGATTCCCACCGAAGAAGCATTGCAGCGGTATGGTTTATCGCTCGAGGAGTTCGAAAGTTGGGTGCACGCAGTCGAACGCCACGGAGAGGCGGCACTCAAAGCAACGGCTTTGCAACGGTTTCGCACCCATTAGAGTATTCTGAAAGCGGTGAAAATTTGTGCGAAATGAAAGAATGTTTTGTAAATAGGCCTGATTTTCAGTGAATATCTGTAGACAACCAGAAGTTGTGATTGATACCTTTTTCTGATGGTAACCGGCAATTAACCATTTGCGTGAATGTTGGATGAAACAAGGATATCAAGCGGAGATCGGAAATGCGGATATTATTGGTTGAGGATGATCCTACAACTGCGAAAAGCATCGAAATGATGCTGACCCATGCGAACCTGAACGTCTATACGACTGATCTGGGGGAGGAAGGGATCGATCTTGCCAAGCTTTACGATTACGATCTTATCCTGTTGGATCTGAACCTGCCGGATATGACCGGTCATGAAGTTT
>JBLHUT010000024.1:0-20320 GCA_047629975.1 Paracoccaceae bacterium | reverse complement strand
ATCGCGGTTACCTTGTCGGGAAGGATCGTTCTGATCAGCCGTGGTCGGGCCTGATCGGCGCCGCCCTGCACACTGGCAAGCCCCGACAGCGCCTGAATAAGCGGGTCATAGACGGGTTTGCGGGCCATATCGCCGTCGAAACCGAAGCCCGCGATCGAGGCGTAGACGATATCGGATTTTGCGGCGCGCACGGCGTCCTCTCCCAGACCGATACGCTCGGCCACGCCGGGGCGGAAATTCTGCACAAACACATCGGCACCCGCGCACAGCTTCAACACGGCCTCGACCCCGCGCGGATCTTTCAGGTTCAGTGTAACCGAGCGTTTGTTACGGTTGTTGTTGAGAAACGAGGCCGCAAAACCGCCCCGCCGGTCGGCTACGTGGCGGCTGTGATCGCCGCCATCGGGATGCTCGATCTTGATCACATCTGCACCCTGATCCGCCATGATCATCGTGGCCAGAGGGCCCGAGATCATGGTCGTAAGGTCGACAATCCTGATGCCGTTTAGCGGTCCGGGCATGTGTGCGCTCCTTGAGTGGCGGCATGTTCGGGGCGAGGTGTAGCAAAATGGCAGCCCGGTGCAAAGCAAAGGACAGCGGGCAGGTGCCGGTGTGATACCTGCCGTGCCCTTTCAGGCCAGAGGAGGAACAGGCGCGCTAGAGCACCAAACCGCTATTGTCCAAGCCGCAGGTGTGCTTTTGTAACTCCAAGGGGCGCACCAGGCCCTGTCTGGAGGACACATGAATATCCTGTTTGTCATGTACGACCAATTGCGGTTCGATTTTCTGGGATGCGCCGGCCACCCGCATCTGGAGACACCGAATTTCGACCGTGTTGCAGAAATGGGCGTGCGGTTTACGCAATGTCACGTCCAATCGCCGGTGTGCGGGGCCAGCCGGATGTCGTTTTATACCGGTCGCTATGCCTCGTCCCACGGGGCGCAGTGGAACGGGTTTCCGTTGCGGGTGGGCGAGGTGACTCTGGGCGACCATCTGCGCAAGCTGGGCATGCAGTCGTGGTTGATCGGCAAGACCCACATGAAAGTGGATGTCGAGGGAATGGAGCGGCTGGGTCTGGCAGCCGATACGCTCATCGGGGCGCGCCAGTCGGAATGCGGGTTCGATGCGTGGATTCGCGATGACGGGTTGTGGGGGCAGGGCCCGGACGGTTTTTATGATGCCAAGCGGTCGCCCTATAACGCATACCTGAACGCGCAAGGATATGACGGTGAGAACCCTTGGGCTGATTATGCCAATGCAGGCGTGGACGAGAGCGGCAATGTTGCCTCCGGCTGGATGTTCATGAACGCCGACAAACCGGCCAACATCCGTGAGCAAGACAGCGAAACACCGTGGTTGACCCGCGAGGCGATCCGGTTTCTGGCGCAGGCAGAGGGAGACTGGCTGGCGCATGTCAGCTTTATCAAGCCGCATTGGCCCTATATCGTGCCGGCACCTTACCATGATATGTACGGCCCCGAACATGTGCTTCCGGCGCGGCGCGATCCGGTGGAGCGGGAAGACCCGCATCCTGTTTACGGGGCCTTTATGGGCAACCGGATTGCTGCGGCCTTTCAGCAGGAAAAAGTGCGCGAAAAGGTGATACCGGCCTATATGGGGCTGATCAGGCAATGCGATGACCAACTGGGTGTGTTGTTGGCCGAGCTGGAGTCGACTGGCCGGCTTGAAGACACAATGATTGTGCTGACCTCGGATCATGGCGATTATCTGGGGGATCATTGGCTGGGCGAAAAAGACCTGTTCCATGAAGCTTCGGTCAAGGTGCCGTTGATCATCTATGATCCTCGCAGGGACGCAGACGTGACACGGGGCACGACCTGTGATGCCTTGGTCGAAGCCATCGACCTGAGTGCGACCTTTATCGAGGCGGCCGGCGGCGTGGTGCCCACCCATATCGTCGAGGGGCGGTCGCTTTTGCCGTGGCTGCGCGGCGAGACGCCGGATTGGCGCAACTTTGTGATCAGCGAATATGATTATTCCGCGACGCCCATGTGTGCGGCTCTTGGAGTGGCCCCTTCGGACGCCCGTTTGTTCATGGTTTTCGATGGCCGTTGGAAGTTGATCCACGCCGAAGGCGGATTTCGCCCGATGCTGTTCGATTGCCAGAACGACCCTGACGAGTTTCAGGATCTGGCCAAGGGGGGGCTGCACGGCGATCGGATCCGGCTGATGTACGACGACCTTGCGCAGTGGGGGCGCCGCTGTGCACAGCGGGTAACGCGGTCTGATGACGATATTTTCGCAATGCGGGGCAGCTCTGCGAAAAAGGGCATTCTGCCGTTTCTTGTTGATGGCACCGAGGTGCCTGCCGAGTGGACAGTGAAGTATCGCGGCAAGGTCCGTCAGCATTATACACCACCAGAGGGCGACAAGCAGGAGTAAGGCCATCGCTTTTGGTTTGGCGGATACGCGGGGTGCGAGGGCCACCGCCGCAGCCTGCCCCTTTCAAGTCTCTTGCAAGATAGAAAAGACCAATGCTAGCGTTCATGGGCGTAACCGGGCAGCGGGGTGTCTTCTGGACCCGCCCGACGTCGAGCTGACGTGTGAAATCCCTGTAAAGGCGGCTCTCTGTACGGAGAGCCTTGTTTGAATTGCGCAGGCGCGAAGCGGCCTGCCGACAGGGGAGGCGTTTGGAATGCGCAATGTGGGCGTTATCGGCATCGGAGATATGGGCAGCGGGCTGGCCGCAAACCTGCTCAAGAACGGGTTTCAGGTCACAGGGATCGATCTGAAACCGGCGCGGATGCAGGCTTTTGTGGCGATGGGCGGATCGGCTGCGGCGACGCCCGCTGCAGTCGGCAAGGCGTCGCAGGCGGTGTTTGTCATGGTCATGACCGGCGACGAGGCCAAATCGGTGATCCTTGGTCCCGAGGGTCTGGTCTCGCACATGCCACGAGGGGGGGCCGTGATCTTGAGTGCCACCGTGAAACCACGCGAGGCGCGCGAGATCGGAGAGGCAATGGCCGGCTCGGGAATTCATCTGATCGATACGCCGGTATCGGGGGGCTATCCGGGGGCGCAAGCGGGTACACTTACGATGATGGCGGCAGCGCCGGACGCTGTTCTTGATCGCTTTGCCCCGGTGATGGAGGCCGTTTCGGCCAATATCCACCGTGTTGGCACCAAACCGGGGGACGGGCAGACCGTAAAGGCCTGCCTGCAATCGCTGATCGGCGCGCAGTTTTCGGCGACATTTGAGGCCGCGGCTCTGGCGGCAAAGGCGGGTGTTTCGGGACAAGTGCTGCTGGATGTCTTTTCGACCTCGTCTGCGGGCTGCGGTGTGGTGAACAATGCGCTGGAAAAAATCATCGACCGGCAGTTCGAGGGCACGGGAAGTCACATCAACACGATGCACAAGGATTTGACGATCTCGATGGGGCTGGGCGAAGAGCTGGGTGTGCCACTTCACACTGCCGGATCAGCGATGCAGATTTTTCACGCGGGCCGTACCAGATATCCTGACGGCGATAACTGGGTCTGTACCCGTGTCATCGAAGAGATCATCGGCGCAGAGCTTCACCGTGTGCCAAAATCATGAAGTTGGGAGTAATTTGTGACGGAATAAGTCGCGATTTACACCACGCTGTCGATGTTATGGACGCATTCGGATTGGAGTATGCCGAGCTTCAATTTGTTGGTGATACCGAAGTTGGGGATCATTCAGCGGCCGAAATTGCCGAGATTGACGCGCTTTTGCGCGGACGGGGAAAGCCGGTTTCGTGTCTGTCGCGGCATGTCTTTGCGGGCATGACGCAGGAAAACCGCCCCGGTGATGCGCTGCACCGCAAGCATATGGATGCGTTGAAGCGGGTGATCGACATGGCGCATGTGGTCGGCTCTCCTTTGGTGCGGATAATGACCCAGAAAAAGGAACAGATATTGTGGGGCCACAACGGGGCCGAAATCTGGAACGTGGCGCATGGTGCGTGGGATACGATGGCGCCCATGATCGCGCCTGCGGTGGCGCTGGCACGCTCCGAAGGTGTCACGCTTGTTGTCGAGACGGGCAATGGAACGATGGTAAACTCCAACTTCACGGCCCGCAGGTTGATCGACGAGCTTGACGCCAAGGATGCCCTCAAGGTTCTGTGGGATCCGGCAAACAACTGCTGGTGTCACGAGCAGGCCTATCCGGAGGGCTATGATGCGGTCAAAGACGGCTATCTTGGCCATATCCATATCAAGGACGTGCAGGTGGACACGCCTCGTGCAACGCTCGAGGTGCGGCGGATGGGAGAGGGGCAGCTTGCACCGTTCTTTGCGCCAATTGCCGATGCTTTGCGGGCGGATCACTATGACGGGGTTGTTTCGTTCGAGAGCGTATTCCACTCCGGTAACGGCGACTTCGAAGCGGGTTTCAGGCAATCGGTCGACTACTTCAAGCGCGTTTTTGCCTGACGGCAGGTTGTGATCCGGGCGGGAGACAAGTGGCGGTGTCGCTTGCCATCCGAGCACCACGCTCAGGGATCATTGCCAGAATATCACGGTCGTTGCGAGAGCGATGGCAAACACGAATGCCTTTGGCTATCGACCACCGCCGGTTACCACGCGACGCCGGTTTTTCAGACAGTCGAACATGATTTCGATGGCGCTGCGTCGTGTGTGGCGGCACCGATTGTCCTTGATAACCTTGCCGCGTGAGTTTTGCCCGAGGATGCGGGGCGATTTCCCCATATCTATCAGGTCTTCGTCAGTGCGAGCCCTCATCATTCGTGCGAACACGCCCATGTCACTTCCGTTGACCGGCAGGCGCGGCTTGCTGCCGAAAGGAGCAGTTTTCAGCGATTGTAGGACGTCTTTTCCGGTCATCTTCCTTGGGCGCGCAATGTCATCGCAACCCATTGTGATTGAGAGAAATTATGCTGCTTGGTGCGCGTCGGTCATCAATGTACGGCACGCCACTGCCCTTTGGAGAAATACAGTAGAGGCCGCGCCATCTGATTTCTACTCAACCAGTAAAGATTGGTCATCACGCCCCCACCGTTCGGGGACTTTGCATCACGTAAGCCTGCCAGCCTCTGGTAAATAAAGCGATCCCGAGTGTGGGTCTATTTTTGGAAAATTTGATTGGGATCGGAGGTTTTTATTAACCAGTTCGATTTATCGATTGATGGGACATGCAGGCGTGCGAAAAACCGCGACGACCAAGCATTTCAAATCGATAGAAATTGAAAAACCTAAGGATTATGGGAATGTTGAAACACGATTTCGCAATGAACCGGCTTTGTTGCATAAATCGGGTGAAGGACGTTCTTCCCCTTTCCCCGGACGGACTTATCCTACGGCCTCTGTGAGAGGTATGCCAAGGGCCGTGTAGCGATTGAGAACGGCGATGCGGATTTGGATTTCCGCGACTTGCCTGTCGAAGTCCCGGGCCATCAACGACTGGCCGAGTAGTCTTATACAATACATCTTCGTTTCGACACGGCTTCGGCGGTGATATCCACTCCAGCGTCGCCACAAAGTGCGCCCGAGGTAGCGCTGCGCACTGACCGCGTCGTTTCGGGCAATTGCTCCGGCGCTCGTCCACTGACCGGCAGTGCATGTTTACATGCACGAGAGGGGGCGGTCACACTGCCGATGTCCTGATCGGATGGAATTTGATGCAAGACATCGGGTAGCATAGGAGCATCCCCGATGTTGCTGCCGGTGACTTCGATTGCCCGAACTTCAAGCGTTTCCTCGTCTGTACCTATGTGTATCTTACGCCAACCTTTCGTGCATTTCTGCGCAAGACCCTGTCGGTCAGTGGATGCGGCGTTTGGACCCGCCATGCTTGCGCGCATTCCACGCGCCTTCCCCTTCGGTCTTGATGCCTGTGCTATCGATGAGCAGGTTAAGTGGCCCTGTGGAGCTGTGATACGGCAGGCTCACGTTCAGTGTTGTCTGACGTCGGCATATGGTGCTGAAATCCGGCGCGGCCCGGTCCAACCCAACCAGCCGCAGCAGGCTCTGGACGAACCCGGTTGTCTGGCGAAGTGGCATGCAAAACAGGACCTTCAGCGTCAGACAGGTCTAAATAGCGGCATCACTGAATTGCTGGCGCCGACCGCGCTTGCCGCTTGGCGGCGGTGTCCAAACCATCTCCGGACCAAACCATATCGACAACGATCCACGCTGCTTCAAGCTTTCATTGTAAAACGACCAATTCGTGGCTTTGTATTTCGTAGGGGCCAAACTGCTCATCGACCTCTGCTATCACCTTGGATTCATGCAGTGAATCCCATCAGCCCATTTGTGCAACAAAGCTGCGTGCGTGTAAAAAATACGAAGCCCGGGCGGTTTCGTAAAGATGTCGCAATGCAATAATCCGGGTGTCAAACGACCTACCCTTACTGCGTGATTCCGGCTAGAGTGCGCAAAGGTTCCGGATGACCGCAGGAGGGTCGAATGCGGTGTGTATCAGCGGTTGTGTCGATGCTTTTGTTTGGCATCAGCATTTTTGTGCCGAATATGTCTCTGGCCACGGCCGGGGCGGCTTCGGACACGCGACCGATCACGGTTTTTGCGGCCTCCAGTATGAAGACAGTGCTTGAAGATATCGCGTCTTTGTGGACCGCAGGGGGGGTGCGCTTTTCGTTCGGAGCAAGTTCGATCCTTGCGCGACAGATTCAGCAGGGAGCGCCGGCAGATCTGTATGTTTCCGCCAGTGAGGCGTGGATGGATGTCATCGAGCAAGACGGCTTGCTTGTTCCCAAAACCCGCCGGAACCTTGTTGGTAACCGATTGGTCCTGATCGGTCCGGCTGCGGATTTACCTGTTGATCTGGGCGATCCTGCCGCAGTTTTGGCGCGGCTGGGAGAGACGGGACGGGTCGCACTGGCGTTGGTCAATGCGGTGCCCTCCGGCATTTATGCGCGTCAGGCGTTTTCCTCCCTCGGCCTGTGGGATACGCTGAGCGAGCGAACGGCACAGACCGACAACGTGCGCGCAGCCCTTGCTCTTGTCGCTTGGGGCGAGGCGCCTTTGGGGGTGGTTTATGCCACCGACGCCCTTGCTGAGCCACGTGTGACCGTGGTTGCGCACTTTCCCGATGCGAGCCACGCGCCGATCCGCTATCCGGTGGCGGCCATTGTGGGTGGAAATGTTGCACAATCACGGGCATTTGTGGATTTTTTGGGGACGCAGGCGGTGCGTGATGTGTTGGACGCCCACGGATTCGTCACCGGACCGGAGCCATAGCCGATGTCGGATTGGCTGAGCCCGGAAGAATGGCAGGCGGTTGCGCTGTCTTTGCGCGTTGCGTTCTGGGCGACATTTGCCAGCCTGCCTGTGGCGATACTTGTGGCGCTGGCTTTGGCGCGGGGACAGTTCTGGGGCAAGCAGGCGTTAAATGCGCTGGTTCATTTGCCGTTGATCCTGCCACCGGTGGTGACGGGATATCTGTTGTTGTTGGCGTTTGGTCGGCGCGGCGCGTTTGGTGCCTTTCTGGAGCAGACGTTCGGGCTGGTCTTTGCCTTTCGCTGGACAGGTGCGGCGCTCGCCTGTGCTGTGATGGCGTTCCCGCTGATGGTGCGGGCGATCCGCTTGGCCATCGAAGCGGTTGACCCGGGGCTGGAAGAGGCCGCCGGAACGCTTGGTGCCAACCGTGTGTGGACCTTTTTGCTTGTGACGCTGCCGCTGGTTGCGCCGGGAATTCTGGCGGGCACGGTGCTTGGTTTTGCCAAGGCAATGGGAGAATTCGGCGCGACAATTACTTTTGTCTCGAACATTCCGGGCGAGACACAGACCCTGCCGTCGGCAATTTATGCGTTTTTACAGGTGCCGGGCGGCGAAAGTGCGGCGCTTAGGTTGGTGGCCGTTTCGGTCGTGATTTCAGTGCTGGCGCTTTTGGCCTCCGAGGTGCTTGCCGCGCGGGTTGCCCGCAGGATTGCCGCGCGATGAGCCTTGACGTATCCGTACAGCACCGCTTTGACGACTTTGCACTGGATGTATCCTTTGAAGCACCGGCGGGTATCACGGTGCTTTTTGGCCGCTCGGGGTCTGGAAAAACAAGCGTTGTCAATGCTGTGGCGGGGTTGCTGACGCCTGCTGCGGGGCGCGTTGCGATAGACGGGACGGTCTTGCTGGACACGGCGCGCGGCATTGATATTGCGCGTCACAAGCGGCGGATCGGATACGTGTTTCAGGATGCGCGCCTGTTTCCACACCTCAGCGTGCGGCAGAACCTGACCTTTGGACAGCGTTTTGCGCCAAAGGACGCGACAGCCGCATCTTTCGAAAAGGTTGTGCAGCTTTTGGGGATCGGGGATTTTCTGGCTCGCCGCCCCGGCGCGCTTTCGGGAGGAGAAAAGCAGCGGGTCGCGATCGGGCGTGCCTTGTTATCCTCGCCGCGGCTTTTGCTGATGGACGAACCACTTGCGGCATTGGACGATGCCCGCAAAGCAGAGATCATTCCCTACCTCGAGCGGTTGCGCGACGAAACGCGGGTGCCGATCCTGTACGTCAGTCATGCGGTGTCCGAGGTCGCACGGCTTGCTACCACATTGGTTGTGCTCGAGCAGGGCAAAGTCATGCGCAGCGGTCCCGCGACACAGATACTGGCAGATCCGGCATCTGTGCCGGTGCTGGGCACGCGGGCTGCGGGGGCTGTCATTGCGGGGCGTCTTGTGCGCCATGATCCCGATGGCCTGAGTGTGCTTGAGTTCGGGGTGGGGGAGTTGATCCTGCCGCGTATCGGGGCATCGGTTGGCGATGTGGTGCGTGTCCGGATCGAGGCCAGTGACATTATTCTCGCCCGCGACCGGCCTGTGGGCATCAGCGCGCTCAATATTCTGCCCGTGACCGTGACCACGATTCAGCCCGGCGCTGGCCCGGGGGCCGCCGTTGGTCTGCGCGCGGGGAACGATCTTTTGCTGGCGCGGGTCACACGGCGTTCTGTGACGGCACTTGGCCTTGCACCCGGAGTGGCGTGTTTCGCGATTGTTAAGTCGACAAGTGTGGCACAGGGCGATGTCGGCTCATGAGGCTACCGAGCGGTGTCGGAAGGGGCTGAGCGGGGCGAAATTGTGCAAGGGCCAAATTGTTTGCAGCAAATGGCTTTCTGATGCGGGTAGCAATTGCGCCGCACCCCGTGCTCGGGATAGGCTCGGCAGGACTAAACTTTTGCAGCAAGGATACCTGCCATGACAAAGACAGCTTTTTTCGACCGTATGTTCGCGATCCCCGAGGCGCAGGCCCATTGCGATATTCCATGTGGCATCTATGACCCGTCGGGCGCTTTGATTGCCGCGTTGTCGGTTGTCCGGATGATGGACATCATCGCCGAGAACGCCGAAAAGGAAATGAACGCCGGCACGCTCAATTCCATCGCACGTTGCGTGGCCCTCAAGGAAATCGAGGCCGCCAAGGTCAAAGACGAAGTCCGCATCATCTGGGGTGACTACTTCAAAGCCCCCCAGATCGAAAAGCACCCCGGCGTGCATGCGCTTGTCCACGGCATCATGATGGCCGCCGGTAAGTGCAAGCAGGGCGTCAGCCGTGCAGATGGTGAAGCACTGGTCGCGATGGTCAATGAATTTGCCGAGATGTTCTGGGACACCAAAGGTGTTAAGACAGAAATGAAGGTCGCGCCCTATGCTCCGAAAATGGAAGTCGTGACACCCGTTCTGTAACGCCATGTTTTCGGGTTGGCATGTTGTACGCGTTTCCGGACGCAGCATGGAGCCGGCCTTGGAAAACGGGGACCTCGCCTTTGGGCGGGGTCCTTTGCGTTTGTGTCAGGGCGATGTCGTGCTGGTCCGGCTTGACGGGGTGGGGCTGAGCATCAAACGGTTGGGCCCCGGAATTGACGGGTCGTTCACGTTGATTGGTGATTCGCCGCAATCCATGCCCTCGGTCGATATGGGGCATGTGACACAGGCACAGGTGATTGCGGTGCTGCGCTGGCGCGTGCGTCGCGGCTTTCCGGCGCGTATTCCCGCAGCCTTCAGGCGGATCTAGATCCGGTCGCGCAGCCCGTACCAAAGCATCGCCAGAACCAGCAGCGGATGGCGCAGGGCCGTGCCACCCGGGAACGGCGCCGTTGGCAGGCTGGCCATCAGGTCGAACTTTTCTGCCTGTCCACGAATGGCCTCGCTCAGCAACTGGCCGCTATAGGTTCCCATTGCGACGCCGTGACCGGAAAACCCGCCGGCATGCAGGATATTTGCGCTTGGTCGGCTCAGATGCGGCAGACGGGACATCGTTATTGCCAAAGTGCCCCCCCACGCGAAATCGATCTTTGTTTTGGCAAGCTGGGGAAATATCCGGGTCATCGGGCGGCGCACGAAGCCGGCAATGTCCTTTGGAAAGCGGTAGCCATAGCTTTCGCCCCCTCCGAACAGCAGTCGGTTATCGGCGCTGCGCCGGAAATAGTTCACCACGAATTTTGTGTCCGCAACCGCATGGTTCTCGGCAATCAGCGCCTCGGCCTGATCGGGGTCAAGCGGGGCCGTTGCGGCAATGTAATTGTTGATCGGCATCACACGTCGTGCAGTTTTTGGCAAAAGTCCGCCCAGATACCCATTGGCGCACACCGCCACGAAGCGGGCCGTTACCGATGCACCGGCTGTGGTGACCACGGCGGGATCGCTGTGCTTGATATCAGTTACGCGGCTGCGCTCGTGGATACGCACCCCGGCCTTGTGCGCCGCCCCCGCCAACCCGAGCGCAAAGCGCAAAGGGTGCAAATGGCCGCTGCCCATATCCAGCAAGCCGCCGTGATAGGCGGGGCTGGCAACCCGTTGGCGCATCTCGTGTCGATCAAGGCTACGCATCTTTGTGTAGCTATAATGCTGCGCCATATGGTTCACATGGCTGTGCAGATCCGGCACCATTCTGGCACGGTGGGCGGCATGGATGATGCCGTCTGTCCATTCGGCATCGATCCGGTGCTGTGCGATCAGGTCCTTGACCAACGCGACCGACTCGAGGGACATGTCCCACAACCGGTGTGCCTGTTGCTGGCCCACCAGCGGTTCAAGGTCTTCCTGATCCAGTCGCTGACCGGTCCCGACTTGCCCGCCATTGCGCCCCGATGCTCCGAAACCGACGCGCTGGGCCTCGAGCAGCACAACATCATAGCCTGCCTGAGCCAGATGTAGCGCGCACGAAAGCCCTGTGTAGCCGCCGCCGATAACACAGACATCGCACGAAATGTCACCCGACGCCGGGGCGAACGCAGCCAGAGGTGTCGCCGTTGCGGCATAATAAGAGGCGGGATAGCAGCCCGCGCGGTCATTCGCGCTTAACAGATCCATGGTCAGGCGCCTGCGACCAGCAGACCTTCGGAGTGCGCTTGGGCATACGCCTGATCCAGCGATTTGCGCGCCCGGCGGACAAGCGTGTCGATTTCATCGGGCGTGATGATAAAGGGCGGTGCAATGATCATCCTGTCGTCTACATGGCGCATGATAAGGCTGTTTCCAAAGCACTTTTCACGGCACATGAGCCCGATTTTTCCGGCCTCCGAGGCAAACGGCGCGCGCGCGGATTTATCAGGTGTCAGTTGCAAGGCGCCCATCATGCCTTTGATGCTGGTCTCTCCGACCAGAGGATGGTCGCCCAGCGTCGCCCATTGCTGCGCCAGATACGGGCCGGTAACCTCTGCGGCATGGGTGACAAGGCCGTCTTCTTCCAGAATCCTCAGGTTCTCCAGAGCCACAGCACAAGAAACGGGATGTCCGGAATAGGTGTAACCGTGGTTGAAATCGCCTGCACCGTTGATCACTTCGGCGACGGCATCCGACACAATCGACCCACCGATGGGCGCATAACCCGAAGAAAGGCCTTTGGCGATGGTGATGATATCGGGCCGCAAGGCGTAGGTTTGCGAGCCGAACCACGCGCCGGTGCGGCCAAAGCCACAGATCACCTCGTCAACGATCAGCAGAATGTCGTGCGCATCACAAATCCGCTGGACCTCGGGCCAGTAGCTGTCGGGCGGGATAATGACGCCGCCGGCCCCCTGAATAGGCTCTGCGATAAAGGCGGCAACATTTTCTTCGCCCAGCTCGGCAATCTTTGCCTCCAGTTCGCGGGCACGGGCAATACCGAAATCATGGGCTGTCATATCGCCGCCCTCGGCATAGAAATGCGGTTGCCCGATGTGAACGATATCCTGAACCACCTTGGTGCCTTGTCCGTGCATTCCGCTCATGCCGGTCAATGATCCCGACCCGACGGACGATCCGTGATAGCCGTTCTTGCGCGCGATGATCACAGTCTTTTCGGGCTTGCCCAGCGTTTTCCAGTAGTGGCGAACAAGACGGATGTTGGTGTCATTGGCCTCCGAGCCGGAGCCGGCAAAGAAAACATGGTTCAAGTCACCGGGCGCCAGTTCGGCGAGTTTTGCGGCAAGCGCAATCACCGGCGGGTGGCTGGTTTGGAAAAACGTGTTGTAATACGGCAGCTTGAGCATTTGTGCGCTGGCGGCTTGGGCCAGTTCGGGCCTGCCATATCCGATGTTCACGCACCACAGGCCCGACATGGCGTCCAACAACTCGATGCCGTTGCTGTCGGTGAGGGTTACGCCCGTCGCACTTGTGATGATCCGTGCTCCTTTTTCCGCTAGGGCCTTGTTGTCCGTGAAGGGGTGCATGTGATGTGCAGCATCAAGGGCCTGAAGTTCATCGGTGGCGAGTGTGTTCGGGATCATTGGAAAACCTGTCTGGGTCGGGGGGCGGAATGCGCGGCTTTGTGGCAGCTAAGGCTGCGCATGGTGGTATGTCAATCTCTGCAAGCTGCGCCAGAGCAGTGGAATGTGCGTTTGCGGGCGGTCTTGCTTGTTCGGGCCAAGGCGAGGTGAGTGTGACGGTGCTGTGGTCGGTGTTTGGGGGGTCTTCCAGCGTCAAATGCCGCGATCCTTGCGCGGTTTGCCCATATTTTTCGCACCCCAAAGCCTTGTGCAGCTTTGCGCCCGGGAAAACATTAGCGCCCCTCGGACGTTAACACATTGCGCTTGCAAAACTTACGCGACTTGTCAGGATAAGGGCTGATGACGCCGGTCGGCTGGCGCTTAACGAGGGAAAAATATCAATGTCTGGAAAATCCATTCTTCTGGCTGCTGCTGTATCTGCACTGGCCATTACTGCTGCGCAGGCCGATGAGGTTCGTGTGTTCAACTGGTCCGACTATATCGACGAGGCGCTGTTGGCCAAGTTCACGGAAGAAACCGGTATCAAGCTGATTTATGACGTTTTTGACAGCAACGAGGTGCTTGAGACCAAAATGCTGGCGGGGTCTTCGGGCTATGACATCGTGGTGCCGTCGGGAACATTCCTGCAGCGCCAGATTTCGGCTGGTGCCTTTCAGAAACTTGATGCTGCGCAATTGCCCAACAAGAAAAACATGTGGGATGTTATTGAAAAGCGCACCGCGCAATACGATCCCGACAATGCCTATTCGATCAATTACATGTGGGGCACGACGGGTCTCGGGGTGAATGTCGGCAAGGTCGCCGAGGCGCTTGGTGCCGATGCGCCGGTCAATTCCCTGTCGTTGGTGTTTGATCCGGCCAACATGGAAAAGCTTGCAGGGTGCGGGGTCTATTTCCTTGATGCACCTGCCGAGATGATTCCCGCGGCTCTGGCTTATATCGGGGAAAACCCCGACAGTCAGGACCCCGAAGTGATCGCCAGGGCCGAACCGGTGCTTGCCGCCGTGCGCCCGTATATCCAGAAATTCCACAGCTCGGAATACATCAATGCGCTGGCCAATGGTGATATCTGCGTGGCGTTCGGATGGTCGGGGGACATCTTGCAAGCGCGTGATCGTGCCGCCGAGGCCGACAACGGTGTCGAGATCGCCTATAATGCACCTACCGAAGGTGCCTTGATGTGGTTCGACCAGATGGCTGTGCCGGTTGACGCACCGAACCCGGAGTCGGCGCACAAGTTCCTGAACTTCATCATGGACGCACAAAATATGGCCGATGCGTCGAACTATGTCTATTACGCCAACGGAAATCTGGCTTCGCAGCCGTTGCTGGTGGAAGATGTGATCGGGGACACGGCCATTTATCCCGACGCGGCAACGCTTGAAAAGCTCTACACCACCAGCCCCTATGACGCCAAAGTACAGCGCATCGTTACGCGTCTTTGGACAAAGGTGAAATCGGGCCGGTAACGGGCTGTCTTTGACCCCGCGCAACTGTGCGCGGGGTTTTCGAATACGGGAGTGCTTCTTTGGATCAAAATGCCCCCTTTGCACCGTGGCTTGACGATGCGGCCACGCCGCTTATCCGGTTGAAGGGGCTGACCAAGAAATTTGGCGACTTTACCGCCATTGATGACGTCAGCCTTGATATCTACCAGGGCGAGTTCTTTTCTCTGCTTGGGCCTTCGGGCTGCGGCAAGACAACGATCATGCGGATGCTGGCAGGGTTCGAGACCCCGACAAAAGGCGAGATCATGCTCGGTGGGCAGAACCTTGCCGGGGTTGCCCCGAACAAGCGCCCCGTGAACATGATGTTCCAGTCTTACGCCTTGTTCCCGCATTTGACCGTGGCCGAGAATATCGCCTTTGGTTTGAAGCGTGACAAAAAACCTGCCGCCGAAATCGCGGCGCGGGTCGATGAAATGCTCAAACTGGTGCAGTTGGGTCGTTTTGCGGCGCGCAAACCCCACCAGATCAGTGGCGGTCAACGACAACGGGTCGCCCTTGCGCGGGCGTTGGCCAAGGCGCCGAAATTGCTGTTGCTGGACGAACCGCTGGGTGCGCTTGATAAAAAGCTGCGCACCCAGACCCAGTTCGAATTGATGGACATTCAGGAAAAGACCGGCACGACCTTTGTCATCGTTACCCACGATCAGGAAGAGGCCATGACCGTGTCTTCGCGTGTGGCTGTGATGGACGACGGAAAGATCATTCAGGTCGCAACCCCCGGCGATGTCTACGAGACGCCCAATTCACGGTATGTCGCCGAGTTCATCGGTGATGTGAACCTGATCGAGGCAAAAGCCGGCCCGACCAGTGATGCGGGCATTGCGCTTCATTGGATCGAGGGGCAGCCGCCCGTTCTGGCACGCTCGGAAAAGGCAATTGCGGCGGGCACGCAGTGTTGTCTTGCCATTCGTCCCGAAAAGCTGGGCATTTCCGAAACGCGCCCCGAAGGCGCCGTGAACGCGATCGAGGGCGAGATCCTTGATATCGCCTATCTTGGCAATGTGACGACCTATCATGTGCGTGTCGCGGGGGGCAAAGTCCTCAAGGCGCTGGTGGCGAATGCCCGACAGGATACCAGCACGGCCTTCACGTGGGGGGACCGCGCGTGGCTGAGTTGGACTGCGCGGCGCGGCGTGGTGTTGACGCAATGAATTTCCGCCGGCTTCTTTTGATCGGCACACCGTATCTTTGGCTGGTGTTGTTGTTCCTTGTGCCGTTCGGGATCGTTCTCAGGCTGGCTTTGTCGGATATCGCGTTGGCCATTCCGCCCTATTCGCCGACGTTTGCGTTGAAAGACGGCTGGCAAGGGCTGGTTGATATGATTGCGGCGTGGGATTTCGAGAATTTCCACTGGCTGCTGGACGACGACCTGTATTACATCTCGTATCTTTCAAGCCTCAAGATCGCGTTCATTTCAACCTGCCTGACGTTGTTGGTGGCCTATCCGCTTGCCTACGGGATGGCGCGCGCCCCCGAAAGCTTGCGACCGACGTTGTTGATGTTGGTCATCTTGCCGTTCTGGACCAGCTTTCTGATCCGGGTTTATGCGTGGATCGGGATTTTGAGCAACGAAGGGTTCCTCAACCAGTTTCTGCTGTGGACGGGCATTATTTCAGAGCCTTTGCGCATTCTGAACACCAACACGGCGGTCTATATCGGCATCGTTTATACCTATTTGCCGTTTGCGGTTTTGCCGATTTACGCGACGCTTGAAAAGATGGATGTGGCGTTGCTCGAAGCAGCCGAAGACCTTGGATGCTCGCGGATACAGGCATTCTGGCTGATCGTGTTTCCATTGTCGAAGCCCGGCTTGATTGCGGCCGCGTTTCTGGTGTTCATCCCCGTTGTCGGAGAGTTCATCATCCCTTCGATCCTTGGCGGGCCTGATACCCTGATGATCGGGCGCGTCTTGTGGGACGAGTTCTTCTCCAATCGTGACTGGCCGGTGGCCTCTGCGGTGGCGGTCGTTTTGCTGTTGATCCTGATCGTGCCGATCGTGCTGTTCCAGCGTCATCAACAACGTGCACAGGAGGCCGATCAGTGAACCACCGTTTCACTTGGTTCAACGCGACCGCGCTCTCTTTGGGGTTTGTTTTCCTCTATCTGCCGATCTTGTTGTTGATCATCTACAGCTTCAACGAGAGTCGCCTTGTGACCGTCTGGTCGGGGTGGTCGACCAAGTGGTACGCAGAGGTGCTGCGTGATGAGGCGTTTCTGGGGGCGGCTTGGGTGACACTCAAGGTCGGGGCGATTTCGTCGACGCTTGCGACCGTTCTGGGCACGATGGCGGCCTATGCGTTGGTGCGCGCCGGCCGGTTCAAGGGGCGGACCCTGTTTTCTGGGATGATCTATGCGCCGCTGGTGATGCCAGAGGTCATAACGGGCCTGTCCTTGCTGCTTTTGTTCATCGCGTTGAATGTTGATCGGGGGGTGATGACGATCGTGCTGGCGCATACGACTTTTTCGATGTGCTATGTTTCGGTGGTCGTGTCTTCACGGTTGGTCAGTTTCGACATGTCCCTCGAGGAGGCCGCACTTGACCTCGGGTGCAGCCCGTTCGAGGCATTTCGCCTTGTAACGTTGCCGATCATTGCGCCTGCGGTGATTTCCGGTTGGCTGCTTGCCTTTACGTTGTCCCTTGATGATCTGGTGATCGCCAGCTTTACTGCGGGTCCGGCAGCGACGACCCTCCCGATGAAGATATTCTCGGCGGTCCGGTTGGGTGTCTCACCAGAGATCAACGCGCTGTCGACGATTATGATCGCCATCGTGACAATCGGTGTGCTTGCGGCGTCGATCACCACCAAACGTGCGGTGGTGCGTCGGGAAAAACAGGCGCGGGCCGCAGGCGGATGACCCTCCGGCGGATTTATGAAACCGCAGCGTACCAGACCGACAGGCCTGTGGGCAGTTACTGGGAAAGTACGGTCACTGCTCCTGATTACCCTGCGTTAAACGCCGATATTCATGCGGATGTTGCGATTGTCGGGGCGGGCTACACGGGGCTTTCGGCGGCGCTGCATCTGGCGCAGGATCACGGTGTTGCCTCGGTTGTGCTTGACGCGGCCCGACCCGGATGGGGTGCGTCGGGGCGTAACGGCGGGTTTTGCTGCATGGGCGGGTCGGCGGCCTCCGAAGCCAGCCTGATCCGGCGGTACGGCGCGGCGGCCAACGATGCGTTTAACCTGATGCAGCGCGAGGCGGTATCGTTGGTGGCGTCCTTGCTGGAGCGGCACCGGATCGACGCGGATGTTCAGCCCGGGGGGGAGATATGTCTGGCGCACAGGGCGCGCGATCTAAAGGACATGCGCCGTGCCAAGCCAGAGCTGGATGCGTTGCTTGGCGTTGATTGCACGGTTTATGACCGCCACGAGTTGAGCGCACAGGGGCTGGAGAGTTCGGGCGCGTACGGCGCGATGCTGCTCCCTGTCGGTTTCGGACTCAATCCGCTAAAATATGCCCAAGGGCTTGCGGCGGCGGCTTGCGCGGCAGGTGCGTCGGTTTTTGGCCAAAGCCCTGTGACGGGTATCGACAGGGCGGGAGGTGGTTTTGTGCTGCAAACGCCTTCGGGGCGCGTCACGGCAGACCGGCTGATTATCGCAACCAACGGGTACAGTTCGGAAAACCTTCCTGACTGGCTGGGCGGGCGATATCTGCCGGTACTGTCGAATATCATGGTCACCCGACCGCTAACCGGCGCAGAGTTGCAGGCGCAGGGCTGGACCTCGTCGATCATGTCGTATGACAGCCGGAAATTGCTGCATTATTTTCGCCTGTTGCCGGACAATCGTGTTCTTTTTGGCATGCGGGGCAACACGCGCGCCACGCAGGCTGCCGATGCCGCAACACGCCGCGCGCTCAGGCGCGATTTTGCAGCAATGTTTCCGGCTTGGGCGGGGATCGAGGCAGAGTACCACTGGAGCGGACTGCTGTGCATGACCCGCGATCTGGTCCCCTACATCGGTCCTGTCGAAGGATGGAAAAATGCGTGGACGGCGCTGGCCTATCACGGCAACGGCGTTGCGATGGCCAGCCTGTCGGGCTGCAAGCTTGCCGGATTGGTCGCGGGGGCGACGACCGCAAGCACCCTTCCCGAGATCACCACAGGGCCGTTGCCGCGGTTTCCGTTTGCGCGCTTTCGGCGGGCCGGACTTTCGGTCGCGTATCCCTTTTATCAGTGGCGGGATCGGGGTTAGAGAGGCGTTTTTCCCTGTTCCGGCCGACAGGCTCTTTCGGGGGCTCTTTCGCGGCGTCCGACTTGCTTTGGGGATAGGTCATCCATGTCGTTGTGGTCGCGCAAGTCGCTGTGCGAGGCCAAAGGTTCTGCGACAATGCCGCCGAAGCGGGCTTCGGTAACAACAACGGGCCGTTCGTTGATCAGGCAGATCGCCGCTTGGCAAACATGCCAGTCCCCGGCATCGGCATAACGCCATTTTGTGCCGTCCAACCCGACATTCGAAAACTCGAGCCGCCGCCCTGCGCCATCCGTCGCCCGCCTCAGGCAGCCATTGCAAAAATACCATGGATACAGCGGAAAAGCCCGTTGTTGCATCCCGCATCCCGGGCAAAAATGGCTGGCGGGTTTATGGCTCATCGCGGTGTCCAAGGATCGTGATATGCGTGTCGCCATAACGGCGGGTATCGGTCACCCGCCAGTTGTTTTGCAGCGGTGCGGGCACCTCCTGGGGGGTGTCTTCTTCCCAGATCACAGTGGCGCCGGGTGCCAGCCATCCGCCGCCATGTGCCGCGATCAGGGCCTTTGCGCCCAGCCCTTTGCCGTAGGGCGGGTCCAGAAAGACCAGATCAAAGGCCTGCCCCTGAACCGGGCCAAGGCGGGTCGCGTCGCGGCGGACAAGTGTGGTGCGGTCGGCACTGCGGGTCTTGGCAATGTTGTCCTGCAGCAAGGCGCGGGCCTTTGCGCCGTCGTCCACAAAGACAACCGAACGTGCCCCGCGCGACAGGGCTTCCAGCCCCAACGCGCCGGTGCCGGCAAAAAGGTCCAGAACGCGGGCGTCCTGCACGGGGTTGCCATGTGTACTGAACAAGACGTTGAACAGGCTTTCGCGCACCCTGTCAGACGTCGGGCGCAGATGTGCGGCCGCGTCGCCTTTGCCGAGAGCCGCAAGGGCTGTACCACGAAAGTGTCCTGCAATAATTCGCATCTGTCAGCGCAACAAACTTTTCAGGTCGGTCTGTGGTTCCATGACCGCTGACCTTGCTGGCGACTTTCCGGCCTCGATCAACCGCTTTGCGATCATGTAGCTGCGCGGGTCGTTCATTGCATCCACCGAGACAAGGGTTTCGCCCTTGAAATACCAGTGCGAAACGCCACCCGCGCTATGACGCTTGATCACGTCATCATACCCTGTGTTCAGCCCCGCAATCTGTAGCTTTACGTCGTATTGATCCGACCAGAACCACGGTTGGGGAATGTATTCCTCGTTCCCGCCCGACAGGTTGACGGCGACTGCCTCGGCTTGATCGATGGCGTTCTGGACGCTTTCCAATCTGATCCGCGCACCGTGATAGGGGAAGCTGGCACAATCGCCCGCGGCCCAGATCGCAGGGTCCGATGTGGTGCCCCGTGCGTCCACCGCGATGCCGTTTTCCACCGCGACGCCCGCCATTTTGGCGACATCGGTTGCCGGGTCGACCCCGACCCCGACAATCACCATGTCACAGGCAATTTCGCGGCCATCCGTCAGCGTCGCCCCGCTGACGCGTCCGTTTTTCTCAAGCAATGTGGTCAGGCCGACACCCTCGCGCAGGTCGACCCCGTGGGCAACGTGCAGCGCGCGAAAATAATCTGATGTGGCGGGGGCGGCGACACGCTGCAATATCCGCTCTGCCATCTCTACCAGCACCACGTTCAGCCCCATTTGCGTGGCAACTGCTGCGGCTTCCAGCCCGATATAGCCCCCCCCGACGATCAATACCCGCTTGCCGGCAACACAATCACCGGCCATGCGGTCGACATCTGCCAGCGTGCGCACCACGTGCACCCCCTCCAGCGTGCCGCCGATAGCGGCAGGGAGCCTGCGGGGACGCGCGCCCGTCGTCAGGACAAGTTGATCATAGCCAAGGGTCTCGTTGCCCAGTTGCAGGGTTTTTGCCTGCGCATCGACTCCGCTTACCGGTGTTCCCAGCCGCAAGG
>JBLHUT010000023.1:0-21164 GCA_047629975.1 Paracoccaceae bacterium | reverse complement strand
CCTTGGGGTTTCAATTGCATACACGGTTCCGATCCTAGCTCTCACATGGTTGATGAAAGGTTAACTTCTCCCATGACCGACACCACATCCACGACCCCTGTCGTTACGCGCATCGCGCCCTCTCCGACCGGTTTTATGCATATCGGAACGGCACGCACCGCTCTTTTCAACTGGATTTTCGCGCGTGCGCGCGGCGGCACATTCCTGTTGCGGATCGAAGATACCGACCGCGAGCGCTCTACCCCGCAAGCCACCGAAGCGATCTTGCACGGGATGGCGTGGCTTGGGCTTGATCATGACGGCGAGGTCATCAGCCAATACGAACGGGCAGCGCGCCATCAAGAGGTCGCGCATGCCCTGTTGGCAAAGGGTGCCGCGTACAAATGTTTCTCCACTCAGGACGAGATCGAAACATTCCGGGAGACAGCACGTGCCGCCGGCACTTCCACGCTGTTTCGCTCGCCCTGGCGGGACACAGCCGCAGACGCGCAACCGGATCTGCCGTTCGTGGTACGCATCAAGGCACAGACCACTGGCACGACACAGGTCAACGACAAGGTTCAAGGCGACGTAACATTCAGGAACGAAAACCTTGATGACATGGTGCTGCTACGGTCTGACGGGTCGCCAACCTATATGCTGGCCGTCGTGGTCGACGATCACGAAATGGGTGTGACGCATGTTATCCGGGGCGATGATCACTTGTCGAACACGCCGCGCCAGATGATGATCTATCACGCTATGGGTTGGGCTTTGCCGGTTTACGCGCATATCCCGCTGATCCTTGGTTCTGATGGCAAAAAGCTTTCAAAGCGTCACGGCGCAACGGGTGTGTCGGATTATCAGATCATGGGATATCCGGCGTCAGGCATGCGCAACTACCTTGCGCGACTGGGTTGGAGCCACGGCGACGACGAGTTCTTTACCGACGCGCAGGCCCGCGAATGGTTCGATCTGGACGGGATCAACAAGTCCCCTGCCCGCTTCGATTTCAAAAAGCTGGAGCATTTGTGCGGACAGCACATCGCACATGAACCTGACGCCGCACTGGTTGCGCAACTTGTAGACTTTGCGCGGGTCAGCGGCAGCACCGAGTTTTCCGCAGCGCAGCAAAACGGGCTTTTGCAAGCAATGTACTGCCTGAAAGATCGCGCCAAGACATTTCCCGAATTGCTTGAAAAAGCCCAGTTTATCATGGTCTCGCGCCCTGTTTCCCCCGACGACAAGGCAGGGGCGGCCCTAGACGTTGCAACGCGGGCCTTGTTGGGTGAATTGACGCCGCACCTGCAAAGTGCTAGCTGGACCAAGGAAGGTTTGGAGCAGACTTTCGCCGACTTCACCCAAAGCCACGGGGTTAAATTCGGCAAGATCGCTCAACCCCTGCGTGCAGCCCTTGCAGGGCGCACTGTGACACCGAGCGTCTATGACATGATGCTCGTGCTTGGCCGGGAGGAAACGATTGGCCGCCTGACTGATGCTGCGACCGGATAAAGGGCGAAACCCCTGCTACGGACGCCACCTAGATAAACTCGAGGCCAGAAAACAGGCCTTCGGCCGACTGAAAGGGACTGATAATGCCAGATAACAGCCGACCGGCGAAATTCGCCAAACTTACTGTGAACGACACCGAAATTGAGCTTCCGATGATGTCGGGAACAGTTGGCCCGGACGTGATCGACATCCGCAAGCTATACGCCCAAACCGATACTTTCACTTATGACCCCGGGTTCACCTCGACTGCATCCTGCGAGTCGACGATCACCTTTATCGACGGTGACAAGGGCGAGCTGTGGCATCGTGGCTACCCGATCGACCAGCTGGCCGAAAAGTCCCACTACCTCGAAGTGTGCTATTTGCTGCTTTACGGCGAATTGCCAACAGCCGACGTACTTGAAGATTTCGAATTCCGCGTCACCCACCACACGATGCTCCACGAGCAGATGCAGAATTTCTTTCGCGGTTTTCGGCGGGATGCGCATCCGATGGCAATCATGGTTGGCGTGGTTGGCGCCATGTCGGCCTTTTATCACGACAGCACCGATGTGAGTGACCCGTGGCAGCGCGAAGTCGCCTCGATCCGGCTGATCGCCAAAATGCCGACGATTGCAGCATGGGCGTTCAAGTATCACGTGGGCCAGCCTTTTGTGTATCCGCGCAACGACCTTGATTATGCGTCCAACTTCTTGCGCATGTGTTTCGCGGTCCCTTCGGAGGAATATGTGGTCAACCCGATTCTGGCGCGTGCCATGGACCGGATTTTCACGCTTCATGCAGATCACGAGCAGAACGCTTCGACCTCGACCGTGCGCCTTGCATCGTCTTCGGGCGCAAACCCGTTTGCCTGTATTGCGGCTGGAATCGCCTGTCTTTGGGGCCCTGCCCATGGCGGTGCCAATCAGGCATGCCTTGAAATGCTCAAGGAAATCGGGACTGTTGACCGCATTCCCGAGTATATTGCCCGCGCCAAGGACAAGAATGATCCTTTCCGGTTGATGGGATTCGGGCATCGGGTCTACAAGAATTTTGACCCGCGTGCGAAGGTCATGAAAGAGAGCGCTGACGAGGTGCTTGATCTGTTGGGCGTCGAGAACAACCCGATCCTTCAGGTCGCAAAAGAGCTTGAGAAAGCCGCCCTCGCCGATCCCTATTTCCACGATAAAAAGCTTTTCCCGAATGTCGATTTCTATTCCGGCATCATTCTTGAAGCGATGGGTTTTCCGACCTCGATGTTCACGCCGATCTTTGCCGTGGCGCGGACCGTCGGGTGGATTTCACAGTGGAAAGAGATGCTGGTGGATCCGACACAAAAGATCGGTCGCCCAAGACAGCTTTATACCGGCTCGCCTGTACGTGACTATGTCAACGTCGAGGACCGCTAGAGCCTGATGGCTCTTTGCTTCAACAAAACGCCCCCGCCAAGACTGCTCGGCGGGGGCGTTTTACCTTTTGACCGGGGTCCGTCCGGACCCAAGCCCATGGCGCAGTTCTCAGCGACCCTCGTATTGCGCAGGACGCTTTTCCAGAAAGGCCAGCACCCCTTCCTTGAAGTCCCGTGACTTGCCAAGCTCGCCCTGCAAGCGCGCCTCGACAGCCAATTGCTCGTCCAAGGTATGATCGTATGTCTCGCGAATGGCGGTCTTGGCGTGACGATAGGCAAGCGTCGGCCCCTTGGCCAGATGAAGCGCCCGCTGCCACCAATGTTCGGCAAAATCGGCGTCCGGCACATGTTCCCAGATCATGCCCCAATCGTCTGCCTGCTTGGCCGTGATCGTTTCCGCGAACAAGGCCGCGCCCATCGCTTTTGCAGAGCCCATCTGCCGCGGCAGCCAATAGGTTCCACCGGCGTCAGGGATCAGACCTATGCGCGTGAAGGCCTGTAAAAATACGGCACTATGCGTTGCAATCACAACATCAGCCGCCAGTGCAAGGTTCGCACCAGCCCCTGCCGCTGCACCGTTCACAGCCGCAATGGTCGGGATCGGCGCATTGAAAATGGCCTGTAACATGGGCACATATTCGTCCCGCAAGGTGCGCTCCAGATCAAGGTTTCCGGCATTTGCACGGTCTCCAAGGTCCTGACCCGAGCAAAACGCACGCCCCTTGCCGGTCAAGACCAGCACGCGGGCTTCTGTTCCTGCACGCTGAACGGCATGAGTGATCTCGGCCCGCATCTGGGTGTTCAACGCGTTCATCACATCCGCGCGGTTCAAGGTCAAAATCGCTACATCGTCGCGCACGGCGTATCGGATGGTTTCGTACTGCATTGATGGAATATCCCCTGTTGATCGCTCCCCAGAGACTACGCAGCCACCCCAGTCCGCAAAAGCGAAACCATACGTCAGCTGTTCATTATTTCCTTCAAACGCGCCGCCTCTGCCTCATCAAGGTCCGGCTCGGCACGCTTTGGATCGCGGCGGCGCACATAGACAAAGCCGACCCCCATGGCCACCAGCAACATCACCGGTCCGGACACCCACAAGATCAGGTTGATGCCTTTTGCCGAAGGATCCATCAGAACCACTTCGCCGTAGCGCGCAACGAAAAACACCTTTACCTGCGCGTCGGTCTGTCCTGCGGCAATCTGTTCCCTCACGGCCCGCCGGGCATCGCGTGCCCAATCGGCGTTCGAAGACGCAATCGACTCGGATTGGCACTTCACGCAGCGGATTTCATAATCCAGCGCCCGCGCACGCGCTTCAAGCACAGGGTCGGCCAGCATTTCCGACGGTTCCAAAGCAAATGCAGGTCCCGTCAGAAGCCACAACAGCACAACAAGCCACTTCATTCCGCTGGAACTCCTGTAACATTGGGCGATTTGCGCGCCCCCGCCGCAACGCGGTACCGCCTGTCAAACAACGACAGAACCCCGCCAAGCGCCATGATGATACATCCCGCCCAGATCCAGTTGGCAAACGGCTTGATATAAGTCCTGACCGCCCAGCCACCTTTGTCCTGAGGATCGCCGATCACAAGATAAAGATCCCGGAACACGCCGTTCTTGATCGCCGCTTCGGTCGTAGCCATTCGAGCCACCGGATAAGTCCGCTTTTCCGGACGCAGGGTTACAACAGCCTCGCCATCCTTGCTGATGTCGATCGTTGCCATCGTCGAAAGGTAATTGGGCCCCTCGATTTTGTTCACATCCCGCAAGGTAATCTCGTATCCGCCGACCTCGTAAGGCACATCAACCTGAGCCACGCGAATATCCTCGATTTGCCATGCCGTAAGGGCCGCCACACCAAGCACAGTAACCCCGAGACCGGAATGAGACATCGCCTTGCCCCAATCTGCCCCTGGCAGTCGCCGCAGCCGCGCAAACCGTGCAGCAACCGTGCCGCGGCCGGTCCGTGTGCCCAATTCGGCAATCGCCCCGCCGATCACCCAGATCGCCAGAACAAAACCGATCGGCGCAAGCATAGAGCCACCGCCGCGTATAACAAAAACCAACGCGCCACTTGCGATACTCAATGCCAGTATCCCCCAAAGTGGCTGCATCGCGCGCCCAAGCGACGCCCGCTTCCACGGCAACATCCCGCCTAAAGGCATCAATGCCGCAAGCGCCACCATGAACGGCGTGAACGCCGCGTCAAAGAACGGCGGTCCGACACTGATTTGCTGGTCAAAGAGCATCTCGGCCACCAACGGCCAAAGCGTGCCGAAAAAGACGACAAAACAGCTCACCGCAAGCAGGATGTTATTGGCAACCAGCGCACTTTCGCGGCTGACCATGGAAAAAACACCCTTTGCCTGCATCGTATTCGCGCGGGCGGCAAACAACGTCAGCGCCCCGCCGACAAACACCGCCAGAATGATCAAAATCAGCAAACCGCGCTCGGGATCATTGGCAAAGGCATGCACCGACGTCAGCACCCCCGAGCGCACGATGAACGTACCGATCAATGAAAACCCGAAGGCGAGGATCGCCAGCAAAATGGTCCAGCTTTTCAACGCTTCCCGCTTTTCCACAACGATTGCTGAGTGGAGCAGGGCGGCAGACAAGAGCCATGGCATGAAAGAGGCATTCTCGACCGGATCCCAGAACCAGAAGCCCCCCCAACCAAGTTCGTAATAGGCCCACCAGGACCCAAGCGCGATACCGATGGTCAGAAAGATCCACGCCGCAAGCGTCCAGGGCCGCACCCAACGGCCCCATGCCGCATCAACACGTCCCTCGATCAGTGCCGCAACAGCAAAAGAAAAGGTCATCGAAAGCCCGACATACCCAAGATACAAAAACGGCGGATGAAACGCCAAACCGGGATCTTGCAACAGCGGATTGAGGTCCTGCCCGTCCATTGGCGGAATCTCGAGCCGCACAAAAGGGTTCGAGGTTAATAGCACGAAGGCATAAAACGCGACCCCAACGGACCCCTGAACAGACAGAACACGCGCCTTGAGTGTCTCGGACAACCCGCGCCCGAACCATGATGCACATGCCCCGAACAGCGCCAGAATCATCACCCACAAAAGCATCGACCCTTCGTGGTTGCCCCAGACACCGGACACTTTGTAAAGCATCGGCTTGAGCGTGTGCGAGTTCAACACCACCAACCGTAACGAGAAATCCGACACAACAAACGCGTAGGTAAGCGCCGCAAAGCTTCCCGCCACCAGCACAAACTGCGCCGTTGCCGCCGGCCCCGCCACCGCCATCCAGCTTGACCAGCGGTAATGGGCCCCAATCAGGGGGATGAAGGTCTGAACCACAGCGGCGATCGCCGCGAGGATCAATGCAAAGTGTCCGAGTTCTACTATCATGCGCCTAAGGTAGTACACACGCCCGTCCGCGCCAATGGCAAACCGGCTGCGACATTATCGCAACCACGTTACCACGTTATCACGTTACCGAAGCGCCGTGTTGCTGCTGCACCATAAGCCCTCCGCAGCCAACAATCGCGGCAATTCACATCGCCGCAAATCCTCCGCGCAAGGCATAAGTCACCACCGCAATCACAAGCGCCCCGATTACCAACCGCACCAGCCAGTTTAGCGTATCCTCGATAGAACCAAGGCGCTTCTCGACCGCTACACGGTGCACTTCCTCGACCGCGTTGCGCGTCTCCAGGGCGTGAAGCCGTTGATCGACACGTCGTATCCAATCATCCTGCATCCTTACGCCTCCAGTCTGAAAGGGCCGGATTATCGCCCCCTACTCCCGTTTCTTTGGCCGACCTGTCGGGCGGGATACCTTCCTTGGCCCCGCTCTCCGCATCAAGCGCGCGCAATTCGCGAATGTTGCGGCTGACCTCACGAGTGTCGAGCATGCTGCTTGCGACCGAGCGGCGAAAATCCTGCCCCTTTGCCTGATGCCGTGCACCGAAATAGAATGACACAATCGCTCCCATCAGCCACCAAAGCGGTTCAGGCACCAAGGCAATCCCTTGCATGCGCGCCGCAAACCAGATCGGATCGACCATCGCACTGATAAACAATCCAAGCGTACCAAACGCCAATGCCGGACGCGGCAAACGGTTCAACCCGTCGATGAACCGGTCAAAGCGGCCTTTGGGCTGTGTTGCGAACTCGGCTGTAAACTGCGCCAGCGCCGCCTGTGAAAATGTATGCTCCCGCCCGGCCTGCGCCTCGGCATTGGGACGAAACACTTCGACCGTGTCACGGATGACGTTGCGCTGCTCTCCAAAGAGCAGGTCGATCAAGCCCCGCATCATCCCCATGAGGCCACCCGCCGAGCATGCTCGTCCTCTGTCAGGTGATACTTGGGGCTGATGAACTCTTCGGCCCGCGTGATCCATCCGCCTTTTCCTCCGTCGCGGCGGCGCGCATATTTCCGGCTGCTGATACGCCGGTCGGCCAGCCCGTAGTAGTAGTTGCGCCGCGCAATCCCGTAGGCATCGCACAAATGCTCCGGGGCCACGGCAAGGGCCGCGCGGGTCGCTGTAATGGTCTCAGGTCCGATCACCCCGTCGACCGAGATCTTCTGGCCCATCTCGCCCAGCAGTTTTTGCAGCACCCGCACCGCATTGGCGCCAGCATTCACATACATGTCAAACACCGTCGCGTGCAGAACTTCGGGAAGCGCCGCAATCCGCGGGCGCGCGAAATAATGCTCGATAAAAATTTCGGCCGCCGTGGCGCGGTCAAGCCGTTTGACATCCGCGACATCCACCCGACCGTCCCCGGTCAGGTCAAGTCCAAGCCGCTTCATTGTCCCAATCGTCACCCCGTATTTGGTGGCCCCTCCGGGATCGTCAGGGTCATTGACATAGCCCCCTTCGCGCTGGACGATTTCGTCTGCAATCGCTTCGATCGTTTGCATGGCATTTTGTCCTCGTGACTGCGTTAACATTCACGGGACAGGCTGCTTGAATTGCATTAAAATTTGTCAATCACACCGCGCGGTGGGTGCGCGGCTTACGACCCGCCGCTTGGATCTTGATAGATACCTTGGGCTTTCAACGCATCCACAACTTCGGACGGCATGTAGTTTTCATCATGCTTTGCAAGTATTTCAGTGGCTTGGAATGTTCCATTGATGTAGTTCCCCGTACCAACCATCCCTTGACCCTCCTCGAAGAGATCCGGCAGCACGCCGGTATAGGCCACAGGCACCTCTGCGCCGCCATCGGTCACAACAAAGGTGATCGTCTCGCCCTGACCGCGCACCAAAGAGCCTTCTGCAACCAGACCACCGATCCGGAACAGTTCGCTTGCACTGGGCGGTTCGGCCACCACCTGCGAGGGCGAACGAAAGAAATTGATCCCGTCACGCATCCCGTAACCGATAAGAGCCGTCGATCCCGCCAAGGCGATGCAGGCAGCCGCAATCACCTGTATCCTGCGTTGTTTTTTAAGTCCCTTCATCGCATCCTCCTTTACGGAAAGAGCGGCGCCAACAACAGGCCCGCCGTCTCTTCCTCGCCCAGCATCAGATTGGCATTTTGCAGCGCCTGCCCCGACGATCCCTTTGTAAGGTTATCGAGAGCTGCAAAAACCGTGGCACGTCCCTTTGCACGTTCGGTCGTCACACCCAGATGCACAAAGTTAGAGCCTCTGATATGGCGTGTGGAAGGCGCAGTTCCAAGAGGCAGCACCTCGATGAAAGGCTCATCGGCATAAGTTTCGGCCAACGCCTTGTGAATCGCCACAGCATCGCCGCGCACGTAACTCGCCGCAAGGATCCCCCTGTTGGCAGGCATCAACGTCGGCGTGAACTGAACCTCGACCATTCGCCCCGCAGCTTTGGAAAACTCCTGATCGAACTCTCCCAGATGACGATGCGTGCCGCCGATGGCGTACGGGTGATAGCCTTCGGACAATTCCGCGTGCAGCAAATGCTCTTTGTTGGTGCGTCCAGCCCCCGAAACGGCGCATTTCATGTCGATGACAATATCATCAAGGTCGATCAGTCCATCACGCACCAACGGCAACAGCGACAACAATCCGGTAGCCGCATTGCACCCTGTCCCTGCCACAAAGCGGGCGCCCTTGATCTCGTCGCGGTAAAATTCGGTCAGCCCGTACACGGCCTCTTTTTGCAGATCGACCGCGGCATGGGGTTGCCCGTACCATTTTTCATAGGCCAGCGGATCGCGCAGCCGGAAGTCCGCACTCAGGTCGACGATCTTCATGTCGGCAGGCAACGACGGAATGACCTGTTGGCTGGTCACATGCGGCAACGCGCAAAAGCAGATGTCGATGTCGGAAAAGTCGATATCCGCGATCTTTTCAAGCCGTGGAAGCGCCAGATGGCGCAGGTGGGCAAAAGCCTGCCCCATCTGCATCCCTGCCTTGCGGTCCGCACTCAATGCGCGCACCCGAAGGGACGGATGGGTCGCTATCAACCTGACAAGTTCGGCACCCGTGTATCCGGACGCCCCGAGTATCGCAACAGAATGGGTCATGAAGATATTCCTCAAAAGTCAAAGCCCGCCAAGCAAAAGAACCAGCAGGCAAATAAAACAAATCCGTAATTCAGGCGGCCGTAAACACGATTTTTCGGCGCAAGAACTGCGTGGCGCGATCCGAAACCTGCGGCGCATTTCCAGTGGTCAGAAACAGGCTTTCCCGGCCCGGGCCGATCAGACCGGGGTGGCGCAACAGATAATCCGCCAGACTTTCCGCAACAAGGCTCGCCTGTGAATACACGCCGACCCCGGGCCCCAACGCCGCCTGGAACACGTCTTGCAAGAGCGGGTAATGGGTGCACCCAAGGATGGCCGCCTGAGGATGGGGCATCTTGCGCTTCAACGCGTCCACGTGACTGCGCACAAGCGCCTCGGCAAGGATCAGATCTCCGTCCTCGATCGCATCCACCACACCGCCACAGGCCTGCGCCTCGACGTCGACACCGATCGCCCGAAAGGCCAACTCGCGCTGGAACGCACGGCTGGCAACAGTGGCCGGCGTCGCAAAAAGCGCCACATCGCGCACCGCCACCTGTCGCGGCGGAGAATTGTCGCCCCACTGACGCTCTGTCAACGCTTCGATCAGCGGCACAAACACCCCCAAAACGCGTTTATCTTTGGGGATCCAGCTTTCCTGCATCCGTCTGAGGGCTGCCGCACTGGCCGTATTGCAGGCCAGTATCACAAGGTCGCATCCCGCATCCCAAAGCCGCTCGACAGAAGCACATGACAACGCATACACGTCGTCAGCATCGCGGACCCCGTAAGGCGCATGCGCGTTATCCCCCAGATACACAAACGGGACCTCGGGCAAGCGCTTGGTGACCGCCTCCAGCACGGTCAACCCGCCCAACCCGCTATCAAAAATTCCAACTGCCATCAGAACCGGTGCCTTTCATCGAAATCGACGTCGCAATCAAGAGACCTGTGTGCATCGGCCAGAACGGTATACCGCGCACCGTGCCAAAGCCCGACCTGACCGCCCGCCAGCATCGCCCCGCACGCATCCTGCCGCGCCGCACGCTGGTTTTGTGTCACCCGCGTTGTGGCGGCTCTGCATTCCGGGCGCTCCCTCATTCATGTCTGAAATAGCCTGCGGTGTGCGCCCTGACCAGCGCTATCCACGCCAACAGACCCTTTCCCGTGTGCTTATTCGGCAGCCTGCCGTGCCGCATTATCCGCCCCGTCGAAAGCCGCCCATAATTCAAGCCGCCGCTTTGCCGCCATCCGCCCGCTTTCCTCTTTGACAGGGCCAAAACCCTTTATCTGAAGCGGCAGTTCGGCAATCGCAATGGCAGCCTCCCTGTTGGCATCGGTCAGCCCCTCCAAAAGACGCCCAACATCTGCTTGATATTGCGTGACAAGAGCACGCTCCATCCGGCGTTCGGCTGTATATCCGAACGGATCAAGCGGTGTCGCGCGCAGAAATTTCAGGCGCGCAAGGATCGGGAAAAGCTTTGCAAACCCTTCCCCGAAGGCCCGTTTGCGCGGGCGCCCGTTTGACCCCGTCCCTCCCAGCATTGGCGGAGCAAGCTGGTACTTCAGCGTCAAGTCGCCCTCGAACACGTCTTGCGCCTTGGCCCGGGTCTGGATCAAAAGGCGCGCCACCTCGTATTCGTCTTTATACGCCAGAAGTTTATGATAGCCCAACGCCACCGCCGCCTTGAGCGCAGGATCAGAAACCCCTTCGACCAGTCGCAAATAACGCCGCGACAAACGCTTGCCCTGATACCCCACCAGATGCTGCGCACGAAAGTCGATCTTCTCCTGCAGGCTCTTTGGCTTATCAAGGCCGGATGCCCCGCAAACCTTGTCGGCCCGGGCCGGGAACACCGCCGCCCAGCGCCCGATCTCGAACGCACGAAGGTTGTTTTCAACAGCCGCCCGGTTCAGGGTAATCGCCTCGAGGATCGCTTTGTGCGTCAAGGGGACATGCCCGTTTTGCCACGCCGCCCCAAGGATCATCATGTTCGAATAAATCGAATCCCCCATCAGACGCCGCGCCATTTCAGAGGCATCAAAAAACTGCACACTGCCTTGAAGTTTTGCCTCAAGAGCCAACCTCAACCGGTCGTTCGGAATCCGGAAATCGGCATTTCGCGTGAAGTCTCCGGTGATCGCTTCGGTCACATTCACCACACCACCCGTTTGCCCGGTACGCATCAGGCCAAGGGTCTGCGCCCCGGCTGTTACAACCAGATCACCGCCGATGACGCCGTGCGCCTCGCCTGTGGCGACCCTGATTGCGTTGATGTCTTCGGGGCGATTGGCAAGACGGCAATGGATATGAACCGCGCCGCCTTTCTGAGCCAACCCCGCCATCTCGATCATACCGGCTCCTTTCCCGTCCAGATGCGCCGCCATGGCCAGGATGGCCCCGATCGTCACAACTCCGGTTCCGCCGACGCCGGTGATCACAAGGTTGAACGTGCCGTTGATGGGCGGCAGAACCGGCACCGGTAGGTCGGGGATCTCGATGCTTTGCGTGGCATTCTTGCGCACCGTCGCGCCCTCCACCGTCACAAAAGACGGACAAAACCCGTTGACGCAGCTAAAATCCTTGTTGCACGAGGATTGGTCGATCTTGCGCTTGCGCCCCAACTCGGTCTCGACCGGCAGGATAGACACACAGTTGGATTGCACCCCGCAGTCGCCACAGCCCTCGCAGATATCGGTATTGATAAAGACCCGCTTGTCAGGGTCGGGAAACAGCCCCCGCTTGCGTCGGCGACGCTTTTCCGCAGCACACGTCTGGACATAGACGATGACCGACACGCCTTTGACCGTGCGCAGCTCCTTTTGCACATCGTCCAACTCGGCGCGCTCATAAACCTGCACCCCTGCCGGCAGCGCCGCACGGTCCACGTCCTCTTTGTCATCGTGCACAACCACGACCCTCACTGCCCCCGCCGCCGTGACCTCGCGCACAATCTGCGCCGGGGTCAGACCGCCGTCGTTATGCTGGCCGCCGGTCATTGCAACGGCATCGTTGTACAGAATTTTATAGGTCATCGTCGTGCCCGACAAAATCGCCGCTCGGATCGCCTGAATGCCGGAGTGGTTGTACGTCCCATCCCCGATGTTCTGAAAAACATGCTCGCGGGTTGAAAACAGCGACTCACCGATCCAGTTCGCACCCTCGCCGCCCATTTGCGTAAACCCGAGCGTTTCGCGGTCCATCCACTGCACCATATAATGACACCCGATACCGGCATAGGCGCGGCTGCCCTCGGGGACCTTGGTCGAACTGTTGTGCGGGCATCCCGAACAGAAATAAGGCAATCGCGCAGCGATATCCGTGGCATTATCGGCGACGCGCGCGGCCTCGATCTGGGCCAAACCGGCCTGCACAGCGGCGGTGCTACAGCCCTCCTCGATCAGGACCGCTCCGATCCTCGCGGCAATATCGACAGGGTCCAGCGCATAGCGATCCGTGAACAGAACCTTTTCGCCCTTGCGCGCGCCGTACACCCGACGCCCCGCAAGATCATCAAACAGCGCATCCTTGATCTGTCCTTCGATCAGCTTGCGCTTTTCCTCGACAACCACAATCAGATCAAGCCCGCTAGACCAGTCCCGAAACCCCTGACGGTCCATGGGCCAGACCTGTCCGACTTTATAGGTCGTGATGCCCAGCCGCTCGGCCTCTGCGGCGTCAAGCCCCAGCAACGACAGCGCATGCACCAGATCAAGCCAGTTCTTTCCCGCCGCAACAAAGCCGATACGTGCGCCGCGCTGCCCCCAGACCCGCTTGTCCATCCGGTTGGCACGTGAAAACGCTTCGGCGGCGTGCCGCTTGACGTCGATCATCCGCGCTTCCTGCGCCTGCGGCGTGTCGATCAAACGAATGTGCACGCCGCCCTCCGGCATCTCGAAATCCGGCGTCACAAATTGCATCCGGTGCGGATCACCGTTGACAACCGAGGTCGCCTCTACCGTGTCTTTCATAGTCTTTAGTCCGACCCACACACCCGCAAACCGCCCCAGCGCCCAACCGTAAAGCCCGTAATCAAGTATCTCTTGCACACCTGCCGGGCTGACGATCGGCATGAAGGCATCCACCATCGCCCAGTCCGATTGATGCAACGTGGTCGAGCTTTCGCCAGTGTGATCATCCCCCATCGCCATCACGACACCGCCCAAAGCGGCCGTTCCCGCCATATTGGCGTGGCGCATCACATCGCCCGACCGGTCCACACCGGGGCCTTTACCGTACCAAAGGCCGAACACCCCTTCGTGACGTCCTTCGCCGCGCAACCCGGCCTGCTGGCTGCCCCACAGGGCCGTCGCGGCAAGATCCTCGTTCAGGCCGGCCTGAAACGTGATGTCATTCTGCGCCAGCAGCGCACCGGCCCGCTCCATCTGCTGATCGACTGCCCCCAACGGGGACCCGCGGTAACCTGTGACATATCCCGCCGTATCGTGCCCCGCCTTCCGGTCGCGTGCTTTTTGCATCAGCATCAGCCGCACCAACGCCTGCGTTCCGTTCAAAAGAACGGGCGACTTCTCAAGATCGAAACGGTCCGTAAGGGAAATATGTTGCATACTGGGTTCGCGCCTCCTGCGCTCTAAGCACATGACCATAGTAGGTCACATTTTCTGACCCAACAAATGAAAATTGGAAACTTCCCCTTCCCACGCCACCGATTGCAGGGCATACACGCCACATGTTATCGGTAGCGCAATTGTGGTGAACCAAACTATGGATTGGGATAAACTACGGATATTCCACGCCGTTGCGGAGGCTGGCAGCCTTACGCATGCCGGTGAGACACTTAATCTGTCGCAATCGGCTGTATCTCGCCAGATCAGGGCGCTTGAAGAAAACCTCAACACAACTCTTTTTCATCGCCATGCGCGCGGGCTTATCCTGACCGAACAGGGTGAATTGCTGCACGACGCGACGTCCTCCATGAACAAACGACTCGATTCGGCGTCTGCGCGGATACGCGACAGCGAAGAAGAGGTGTTCGGCGAATTGCGCGTCACCACCACAATCGGCTTCGGCTCCTTGTGGTTGGCCCCGCGTCTTGCGACCCTGTATCAGGATTATCCCGACCTGACGATTGACCTGATGCTTGAAGAGCGCGTGCTCGACCTTCCAATGCGCGAAGCGGATGTGGCGATCCGTATGAAAGAACCAAGTCAGGCTGACTTGATCCGACGCCGCTTGATGAGCGTACGGATGCGGCTTTATGCGACGCAAAAATACCTTGATGGTCATGTAGCCCCCCTCGGGCTCGATGATCTGGGCGCGCACAGGCTGATATGTCAGGCGACGACATCCACTCAGGTCGGTGCCGGTGCGGCTCTTGTGCAAAAGCTGATGACGCATGCCGTAGGGTCAAGGCTGACTGTCAACAATTACTTCGGCGTCCTTCAGGGCGTGCTCAATCATCTGGGCATCGGGGTTCTGCCTGATTACGTCGCCGAAGGCGAGCCAAAGCTTGTTCGGGTGCTAGACGATGTAGAAAGCGTTGAAGTTCCTGTGTTTCTTGCCTATCCAGAAGAGCTGAGGCAATCAAAACGCATCGCTGCGTTTCGGGATTTCGTCATGAAAGAAATCCAGCAAGACCGCCGGAAAGCCCGCGAAGCAGCCGCTGCCGGGGCGTAGCCATGCCGCAACAGCATAGCGGCTATTCATAAAATCGGAGACTATGCGCTTGAACCAACCGCATCTCGTCCCTAAATCCTAACGTAATGGGAACGCGATCTTCGCGGTTTCATTACCTCCCTGTTGGACTTGGGCCGAGCATTAGCTCGGCCTTTTTTTTCGCCCTACGCACACCTTTTGCAGCACACCCGGTGCCACGTGAATGGTGACACTCAAACGCTCTTTGCAGGTAAATCGGCAGTGCTGGCCGGTCCCCTAGGGATAAAAATGGCGCTCCTGTGACACGACATCTCAGCTAGGCCTTTTTCTTTGCTGCCAACGGCCCTAAAAGCAGGCATCCGAGGGGGAATGCCATGCAAGAGCCGACACTGACCGACGACCTTATTTCAGCCCATGGGCTGAGCCGGGACGAATACGCCCGGATCCTCGAGATTATCGGGCGTGCGCCGACCTTTACCGAGTTGGGTATTTTCTCGGCCATGTGGAACGAGCATTGTTCCTACAAATCATCCAAGAAATGGCTGCGCACCCTGCCCACGACCGGCCCGCAGGTGATCTGTGGCCCCGGCGAGAATGCAGGCGTTGTCGATATCGGCGACGGTCAAGCGGTTGTCTTCAAGATGGAAAGCCACAATCACCCCAGTTATATCGAACCCTTTCAAGGCGCCGGAACCGGTATGGGCGGTATCTTGCGGGATGTCTTTACGATGGGCGCCCGCCCGATTGCCGCGATGAACGCCCTCAGCTTTGGCGACATGTCCCACCCCAGAACCCGCACGCTGGTACACGGTGTTGTGGCAGGGATCGGCGGGTACGGAAATTGCTTTGGGGTGCCCACTGTCGGCGGCGAGGTCCGCTTTGATCCGGCCTACAACGGCAATTGCCTTGTGAATGCCTTTGCCGCCGGGCTGGCCGATGCCGACAGTATCTTTTATTCTGCGGCCTCCGGCGTCGGCATGCCAGTGGTGTATCTGGGAGCAAAGACGGGGCGCGACGGGGTTGGCGGCGCCACGATGGCCAGCGCCGAGTTCGACGACACAATCGAGGAAAAGCGCCCCACCGTACAGGTTGGCGATCCGTTTACCGAAAAGCGGTTGATGGAAGCCACGCTTGAACTGATGGCAACCGGCGCAGTTATTTCCATTCAGGATATGGGAGCGGCCGGCCTGACGTGTTCTGCGGTCGAAATGGGCGACAAGGGCGGATTGGGCGTGCGCCTGAACCTTGATGACGTCCCCGTGCGCGAAGAAGCAATGACGGCCTACGAGATGATGCTCTCTGAAAGTCAGGAACGCATGCTGATGGTGCTGCGCCCCGAACTGGAGGCCGAAGCCAAGGCTGTATTTGTCAAATGGGACCTCGACTTTGCAATCGTCGGAGAGACCATTGCCGAGGACAGGTTTATCGTGATGCACAAGGGCGAGGTAAAGGCCGATCTGCCTTTGGCGACCCTGTCCGGTTCGGCCCCAGAATACGACCGCCCGTGGGTGCCGACACCTGTTGCCGAACCGCTTGGGATGGTTCCCGAAATCGATCCCATCGACGCCTTGCGCGCGCTGCTGGCCAGCCCGAACTATGCCTCCAAGGCATGGGTCTATGAGCAATATGACCAGATGGTGATGGCCGATACACTGCGCTGCCCCGGTACCGGTGCCGGCATCGTGCGCATTCACGGCACCAACAAGGCGCTTGCCTTCACATCGGATGTCACACCGCGCTATGTGCAGGCGAACCCCGAAGAGGGCGGCAAACAGGCCGTCGCCGAAGCCTATCGTAACCTGTGTGCTGTTGGCGCACTGCCCCTTGCCACAACCGACAACCTCAATTTCGGCAATCCTGAAAAGCCCGCTATCATGGGGCAACTGGTGGGCGCGATCAAAGGGATCGGTGCGGCGTGTACGGCGCTTGATATGCCAATCGTGTCCGGCAATGTCTCACTCTACAACGAGACAGACGGCACTCCGATTTTGCCGACCCCCACTATCGGTGCCGTGGGCCTGATCAAGGACATCGACACCATCATCTCGGGCAAAGCCCGCGCAGGGCATCTTTTGCTGTTGATCGGCGAGACAGTGGGTCACCTTGGCCAGTCGGCCCTGCTTGCCGAAGTCTTCAACCGGGTTGAGGGCGACGCCCCCCCCGTCGATCTTGATGCCGAAAAGGCCAACGGTACATTCATCCGCCAAAACCACATGCTGATCAGCGCGTGCACCGACGCCTCCGACGGCGGTGTTGCCCTTGCCGCGTTCGAAATGGCGCATACGGCGGGTGTCGGTCTCGACCTTGATCTGCACACGACAGCCGAATTGTTCGGCGAGGATCAAGCGCGGTATCTTGTGGCGTGCTCGTTTGACAAGGCAGAGGCAATGATGGTCGCAGCAGGTCAGGCAGGGGTCAAAATTGCGACAATCGGACGTTTTGCAGGCCACAATATCCGCATCGGTAGTTCAGTAACGACGCTGGCCGAATTATCCGCCCTGTTCGAGGGAACATTCCCCGCACAAATCGACTAGACCGTGCCAACTCCGGTTCTTACCCAGAGCCGGGGGATGCGCCCCCGCCCCGCTCCGGATGGAAAACAGGCGCCCCGGACCGGGACGCCTGTACTTCATCAAAAGGCATCACGCCACGCGGTCTATTCGAAAATCAGGCGTTTGCTTCGCGGATTTTCTCGGCTGCATCTTTGTCATAGCTCACACCCTGCTCCTGAAACAAAGTGTCCAGCTCGCCCGAAAGCGTCATCTCGGTGATGATGTCGCATCCCCCGACAAACTCGCCCTTGACGTAAAGCTGCGGGATCGTGGGCCAGTCGGAGAATTCCTTGATACCCTGACGGATCGTCTCATCGGAAAGAACGTTCACATCGGCAAAGTCGACCCCCATGTAGTTCAGCACTCCTGCCACTTTTGAAGAAAACCCGCACTGCGGCATCGACTTTGTGCCCTTCATGAACAACACGACATCATTGGATGTCACGGTTTCCTGAATTTTCGTTGTTGCATCTGTCATTTGAAAAATCCTGTCATTTTGCGCTTATTCGGGCGCTTTTGTAGTCAAAGCAAGGGCATGTAACTCGCCATGTGCCCCGTCCATTTTGCCTTTGAGCGCGGCGTAAACGGCGCGCTGTTGCTGTACGCGGTTTTTGCCCCGAAAGCTTTCGTCTACCACCTCGGCCGCGTAATGGTTTCCATCTCCCGCAAGGTCGGTAATCGTAATCGCCGCATCGGGGAACGTCTCCCGGATCAGATTTTCAATTTCCTGTGCTTGCATCGCCATGGCATCATTCCTGTTTTGGTCTTTTTCCAAAGGTAAGGGGTTGGCACGGCTGCTGCAAGGGGACCTGTTGCGTATTTGCGCCGTTGCACGGGCGCAGGTTTTCCGGTCAGCCGCCCTTGAGTTTTTCCGCCGCGAGTGCGGCAAGCGCCTCTGAACGCGCCGCCATTTCCCCCAAAAGATCAGTCACACCGGCAGGAATGACCGGCACCTCGATGCGCACCGGTTCTGCCGGAGCAAGGCTCTTGACCTCTTCGATCAGCTTTTCCTGATGGGCCAGCTTCTCTTCTGCGACATTGGCCTTTTCCTCAAAGGCCGCCGTCCGGTCGGCCAGCATCAGGCCGGCCATCAAAAGCATCCGGTTTTCCGGAATCCGCCCGACCTGTTCCACCAGCGTCGATGCCTCACGGTCCAGCAACACCGCCGCCGAAGACAGAAAATGCTCTTCGCCATCCTGACAGGCCACCTGAAATTCGCGCCCGCCAATTGTTATCGTTACCTGTGCCATTACACGTTTTCCTTCACCAGCGGTTCGAGGGCCGCAATGAGGTCATCCAGCTCGGAGCGATCATCCATTTGTTGCTGGTGCAAAAGATCATTTTGCGTTTCCAGCTTGATCATCTGTTCCTGCTGGCGTTCCATTTTAGCCTTCAAGGTTGCGACACGCTCGTGCAGCTGGGAAATGGCCGATTGCTCGGCCGCCAGGGTCGCACGCAAGCCTTCGATCTCGGCATGAGCCGCATCCAGCACCCCCTGCGCCTCGTCCCTTGCCGCCAGCGATGCCGCGGCACAGGCCTGCTCCAATGTCTCTTGCGTAATTTCCTGCACCGGATCGAAATCGCCCAACAGCGTTCCGATCGTGTCCAGGGCCACGCTTATGCGGCTTTCCAGCGCTGCAATATCTGACATTTTGCCTGTCTCCTCCGGCTACGACAAATCGACCCTATCTGTCGAACAACATCTGTTTTTTGCACGTCTTAGAAACCGAGGCCAGCAAAAGCGCCCGACGAATCGCCTAGATCACGCAACAAGACCAGTTTAGCCAAGCGATCCAGAGAATGCGCCCCCATTTATGTCAACGACTTACGTCTTTGTGTTCCCCTCCTTGATCTTCTGTCCCGCGATGCTATCACCCTGACCAACGGGTGGGCTTTCGGGCCGATCTGCTTTTATGTCGTGCCGCGCGCAATGCCGTGCCCCATACCTGAAGGAAGTTCCCTTGGACCTCGCCGCTCTGAAATCTGCAAATCCTGACCATTGGGCCAAAGCCAGCGCCATTCGCGCGCTGACACTTGATGCCGTCGCCGCCGCCAATTCCGGCCATTCCGGGATGCCCATGGGCATGGCGGACGTAGCGACTGTCTTGTTCGAAAAGCATCTGAAATTCGACGCAAGCGCACCTGAATGGGCGGACCGCGACCGGTTTATCCTGTCGGCCGGCCACGGTTCGATGCTGATTTACGCGCTGCTGCACCTGACCGGCTATGCCGATATGACCCTTGAACAAGTCAAGAACTTCCGCCAACTGAACGCAATCACCGCAGGACATCCCGAATTCGGTCATGTCAAAGGGGTCGAGACAACAACAGGCCCGCTGGGACAGGGCATTGCCAACGGTGTCGGCTTTGCAATGGCCGAGGAATCCCTGCGCGCACGCTGGGGCAAGAAGGTCGTCGATCACTTTACCTATGTCATTGCCGGTGACGGCTGCCTGATGGAAGGGATCAGCCACGAGGCCATCGCGCTGGCCGGCAAGCAAAAGCTGTCGCGGCTCATTGTGCTTTGGGATGACAACGGCATCACGATCGACGGCAAGGTCGAGCTGTCGGACATCACCGACCAAGGGGCACGTTTCCGTGCCTGTGGCTGGCATGTCCAGCAATGTGACGGCCACGACCCCGCGGCAATCGACGCAGCCCTTGAAAAGGCAAAAGCAGCGGGTCGCCCCTCAATGATCGCCTGCAAGACCCATATAGCTTTGGGATCATCGGCGCAGGACACCTCAAAAGGGCACGGCGCACTGACCGACGCCACATTGATTGCGGATACAAAAGCCGCCTATGGCTGGCCCTACGGCTCGTTTGAAATTCCCGCAGATGTCAAATCCGGTTGGGAAGAAATTGGCCGCCGCGGTGCCGCCGTACGCGCCGAATGGGAAGCAAACCTTGCCAAGCTGAGCAGCAAGAAACAGGCAGAATTTGCCCGTACAATGGCAGGCAAGGCCCCCGCGCGCCTGTCAGCCGCCATTCGTGCACTCAAAAAGACACTCAGCGAAACCGCCCCGTCGATCGCCACGCGCAAAGCCAGTGAAATGGCGCTTGGTGTGATCAACCCTGTGATGGGCGAAACCATCGGCGGCTCTGCCGACCTGACCGGATCAAACAACACCAAGACGGCTGACCTTGGCACGTTCGAGCCGGGCAACCGCAAGGGACGCTATGTCTATTACGGGATCCGCGAGCACGGCATGGCGGCTGCGATGAACGGCATGTCGTTGCATGGCGGCGTGCGCCCCTATGGCGGCACGTTCATGTGCTTTACCGACTACGCCCGCCCCGCGATGCGCCTGTCGGCCCTGATGAAGCGTCCGGTGGTTTATGTAATGACCCATGACAGCATCGGTCTGGGCGAAGACGGGCCGACGCACCAGCCGGTCGAGCATCTGGCCATGCTGCGCGCCACGCCCAACACACTGGTTTTCCGTCCGGCAGATGCCGTTGAAACGGCAGAATGTTGGGAAATCGCGCTGCACCAGACCGAGACCCCCTCGGTACTGGCGCTCTCGCGGCAAAACCTGCCGACCCTGCGCACAGAACACAAGGCCAAAAACCTGACCGCTCAGGGCGGATACGTGTTGGCCGAAGCCGACGGAAAACGTCAGGCGATCCTGATGGCCACAGGCTCTGAGGTGG
>JBLHUT010000022.1:0-21797 GCA_047629975.1 Paracoccaceae bacterium | reverse complement strand
TGTCCTTTGATCATGTGATCGTGAACCCGCCCTATTTCTTGCGAACGGCGGGATCATCTGCACCGGATGCTGCACGAGAGGCCGCGATGGGCGAAGACACGCCGCTGCAGAGCTGGACAGACGCGGCACGGCGCCGTTTGCGTCCCAAGGGGTGGCTGACCCTCATTCAGCGGCCAGAGCGTTTGTCGGATGTTCTGGCGGCGTTGGGCAGCGGATTTGGCGACCTTCGTCTTTTGCCGATCATGCCGCGCGCCGGCCGTGATGCCAGCCTGTTCCTGCTGCGGGCGCGCAAAGGTTCACGCGCGCCGCTCAGGATATTATCGCCCGTCGTGATGCATTCCGGTGCTGTCCATGATCAGGAGAGGCAGGACTATAGCGCTGAAATAGAACGGGTTTTACGCCATCCTTGTGCTTTTCCCGGGTTTGGCGATGGCGGTTTTGTTGAGCATTAACGGTTTGGCAACAAATTGCATGCCAAAGTTTTGAAGCAGCCTTTTGGCGATGGTTCGTGACATGAGACTCAAAATGTGCTGCACTTTAGGAATTGAAATGTAAATGGAGGTCGCTAATGTCGATGAACGCTCATATTTCAGAGCTTCGTAAAAAGCACCAAACCCTGTCTGACAGGGTAGAAGTGGCGCAACGCAGCCCAGCAACAGACGCACTTCAAATAGCCGAGCTGAAAAAACAGAAACTTCGCCTCAAAGAAGAAATTTCACGACTTAGCGGGGTCTAACCCCTTTTCGGCGCTGTACTTGCCCGTGCTGCAAGTGCAGCGCCCCCGGTAATCAACAAAGCTGCCCCCAGCAGCGTCGGTGTGGCGGGCGCAATTCCCGCCATAACAAGGGCGAATGTTGACAGAACGGGCGCCGCATAAGACGCAACGCCCAAAAGCTGGATGTCACCGTGCTTTACGCCGATATCCCAGACGAAAAACGCAAGCCCGACAGGCCCTATTCCCAAGCCGGCGATCGAGAGCCATCCGAGGGTGCTTTCCGGCCATGCAGTTTTTTCAAGTGCCAGATGGGCAAGGCCTGACAGAACCGCGCAAGCGATGCAGAATACGACAACGCTTTGTGTTGGGACGGCTCCCAGTCGACGCGATATCACCGAATACCCCGCCCAAGTCAGTGCACAGATAAACGCAAGGCCATAGCCGGGAAGAAATGCCGGATTGAACGCGTCGCCCTTTCCCAGAATAAGCACTGCTGCTCCGACAAAGCCCATGACTGCGCCCACCAGATGCCCTGCTCTCAAGCGTTCGCCGGGAAGCAACCCGGAGAACAGCACGATCAAGAGTGGCCAGAGGTAGGCAATCAGCCCTGCCTCTGCGGGTGGCGCAAGGCGCAGAGCCGTGAAGTAAAGAAAATGATACCCGAAAAGTCCGGCTGTTCCAAATGCGTAGACGCTCCATGGGACCCCGCGCAGACGGTGCAAGCCGCCTGTTGCAAAAGACCAGAGCAGGCCCAGCCCGCCCCCGATAGCAAAGGTCACAGCCGTTAACTGCAGGGGTGGAACAGGGGCTGTTTTTACAGTGAACAAAGCCAGCAAAGCCCACAGGATGATTGCAAGAAATCCGGTTGCTGTTGCGCGGAATTGGCTCATGTGTTGGTTTTCACAGCACTAAGCATCGTGAACTGGTCATCGAAAGCCTTTGCATTTTTTGACTCGTGCTCGATCCATTTCAAAAATGCATTCACCTGCGGGCGGGTTTCGGACCCTGCCGGACACACAAACCGATAGTGGTCATCAGGCAGGAGCGCGGTTTTGAACGGCGCGACCAGTTGTCCGTCCTTGAGGGCCTTATGTGTCAGTGAAATTCGGCCCAGCACGATGCCAGCCCCTTCGAGGGCGGCGTCGATCGCGTGGTCGGATTGACTGAACCGTGGCCCGTGGCGCTCCGGAGGGGACAGGCCGACGGCGTGAAACCATGCGGGCCAATCGACGGCCGGTTGGACAAAATCGAGGTCGCTGTGATGCAAAAGAGGCGCCTCAAGCAGATCCTGAGGCGTTCGATACTTCAGGGCAAGTGCAGGTGTCATCATCGGGGTCAACCATTCGCGGATGATCGGTTTGGAAAAAACACCCACATCAAGGCCGCTCCCGAAGCGGATGGCGACATCGACCTCGTCGCGATCAAAGTCCATCATTCGTAATGTTGCTGTAAACCGTAACTCGATATCGGGGTGTAATTTTGCAAACTGGAACAGCCGTGGTGCCAGCCATTTTGCGGTAATCGCCGGACCCGCAGTTATTGTCAGCGTGGTTGTAGATGTCTGCTTGCGTGCCGTGCGCCAGGCCTGCGAGAGCGCGGCAAAACCGCCAGCGGTGCCGGGATATAAAGTGCGCCCGATCGATGTAAGCTCTACGGCCCGGTTCAAGCGCCGAAAGACGGGTTGCCCGAGATGCGCCTCAAGCGACTTGATCTGAAAGCTGAGCGCGGCTGGAGTGACATTAAGCTCGTGCGCGGCCTTTGCAAAAGACAAGTGTCTGGCCGCCGCTTCAAAGGCGCGCAAAGCGGTGAGAGGAGGAAGGTTGTCGGTCATTTATAGTTAAGTATATCTTGTGTGATCCGTTGAAAAGTCTCGTTTGTTAGTTGGTTCGCAATTGATCATATTGATCACAGTAAACTTGTAGCGTTTCTTGAAAGGATACGAAATGTTCGAAATTCCAAGCAAAACACTCTCCCCCGGTGCGATCCGCCGTGCCCACGAAGAGCGTAGTCGCGTGTTTGCGGCCGTTATCTGGCGGGTGTTCCATCCGTTCGCCAAGTAAGCCACGCACAAAAAAGGCCGGCTCCTTTTCAGGAACCGGCCATTGTTTCGCGAGGGCGCAATTTACGCCATGTATTGACCGCCATTCGCAGAAAGTGTCGAGCCGGTGATGAAACCGGCTTCATCCGACGCAAGAAACGCGACGCAGCGCGCGATCTCTTCGGGTTCACCAAGGCGTCCCACAGGGATTTGCGGCAAAATTACTTCATTCATGACTTTTTCCGGAATCGTGCTCATCATTTCGGTGTTGATGTAGCCGGGGCACACAACGTTGACAGTGATGCCTGCGCGCGCGCCTTCTTGGGCCAACGACTTGGTGAAGCCGATATCACCGGCCTTTGCTGCGGCATAGTTTGTCTGTGCAAACTGGCCTTTTTGACCATTGATGGAACTGATCGTAATGATCCGGCCAAATTTGCGGGCACGCATTCCGCCCCAAACATTATGGGACATGTTGAAAACGCCGGTCAGGTTGGTGTCGATCACCTCGTGCCACTGTGTCGGCGTCATTTTGTGGAACGGCGCATCGCGGGTGATGCCGGCATTGTTCACCAGAATATCAACCGGGCCAAGGTCGGCCTCGATCCGGGCGACCCCTTCCTTGCAGGCGTCATAGTCACCAACCGACCATTTGTATGTCTTGATGCCGGTTTCTGCGGTAAACGCGGCTGCCGCTGTATCATTGCCGCCATAGGTCGCTGCGACGTCACATCCTGCGGCCTTAAGAGCCTTTGCGATGGATGCGCCGATGCCGCGAGATCCGCCTGTAACGAGTGCTACACGTGCCATTGAGGTTCCTCCTTAGGGAAATTATCTGCCAAATTCTGGTTGGGTCGATGGATTCGGTTGTTTGCAGGGACGGCACGATGTGCGCCGCCCCCCGAGACTTAAAGCGTCACAAGATCAGGGACGCTCGACACACATGGCAACACCCATGCCGCCACCGATACACAGAGTTGCAAGACCTTTCTTGGCACCGCGACGCTGCATTTCGAATACAAGAGTGTTCAAGACGCGACATCCCGAGGCGCCGATCGGATGACCAATCGCAATGGCGCCGCCGTTCACGTTGACGATCGCCGGATCCCAGCCCATGTCTTTGTTCACGGCGCAGGCCTGAGCGGCGAAAGCTTCGTTTGCTTCGACAAGATCAAGATCCTCTGCCTTCCAGCCGGCTTTCTCAAGCGCCTTGCGCGACGCAAAAATCGGCCCAACGCCCATGATCGACGGGTCAAGTCCGACCGTTGCGAAGGAAACGATACGGGCAAGGGGTGTGATGCCGCGCTTTTCGGCGTTTTCGGCGCTCATCAGCAATGTTGCTGCTGCACCGTCGTTGAGACCCGAAGCATTGGCAGCCGTGACCGAGCCGTCCTTGGCAAATGCGGGGCGCAGCTTTGCCATAGCATCCATGGTGGCGCCGTGGCGGATGTACTCGTCGGCATCGACTGTGATGTCGCCCTTGCGTGTCTTGATGATGAACGGAATGATTTCATCAACAAACTTGCCTGCCTTTTGGGCGGCTTCTGCCTTGTTCTGTGACGAGACTGCAAACGCATCCTGCATTTCACGCGAAATTTGCCACTTTGCAGCAACGTTTTCGGCCGTTTGACCCATGTGGTAGCCGTTGAAAGCATCCCAAAGCCCGTCGCGGATCATGGTGTCGATATACTGCATATCGCCCATTTTCTGACCCTGACGCAGGTTGGCACAATGCGCGCTCATGGACATGTTTTCCTGTCCACCCGCGATCACGATAGCGGCGTCACCCAGCTGGATGTGCTGTGCACCCAGCGCCACAGCCCGCAGTCCCGATCCGCAAACCTGATTGATGCCCCAAGCGGCGGCCTCAATCGGGAGGCCGGCGTTGATGTGAGCCTGACGGGCGGGGTTCTGACCCTGACCTGCGGTCAGAACCTGACCAAGGATCGTCTCGGAAACTTCGGACTTGTCGATTCCGGCGCGCGCCACGACCCCCTCAAGAACGGCTGACCCAAGGTCATGAGCCGCTGTATTGGCGAACGATCCCAAAAAGCTGCCAACCGCAGTACGGCCTGCAGAGGCGATGACGACATTAGTCATGAGTTTGCTCCTAATCCTAATTAATTGGCAGAGGTCACGCGAACGCACGCAAGCGCACTCAGGTCTCACCTCACACAGCATATTTCCTAAGACGATGGTTTGGGTCGCGCAACCGAAAGGGTGCCCGAAAGACCCCGTGTCGCATTAATATTCACTGGTAATTCGGATTCGGCAGGCCCAAATACGCGGGCGTTATGGCCAAGCTTCGGGGCGTCCGTAGCAAAACCCCTGAAGGCAATCGACCGCCAATTCGCGCAGGATGTCTCCGTCAATCGTCTGTTCGATGCCTTTGGCGACGACAAGCATTTCCGACTTTCGGGCTGTTGAAACGAGGCTGTCGATCAGGGCGGTGCCTTGTGAGTTGTTGCGCAATCCCTTTACAAGAGATTGATCCAGTTTGATAATATCGAACTGGAAATTATCGAGCAGATCCAGCGATCTGTGACTTGAGCCAGCCCGCAAAAGGGCAAAACAGACCCCGCTTTGCCGAAGGCCGGTCATAAACGTGCTCATCTGGTTCTGGCATAATAGTAGCGTGCTTTCACTGACCTCGATAATCAGGCGTTCGGCAATCGTTGGATGGGCGGTTACGTGTTGAACAAAAAGCATCATCCAGTCGTAATCCTTGAGGGACGGGGCCGAGATTCCGACCGAAAGCCGCAGGTCGGGGCGCGTTGCCAAGGCGGCCAGCCCGATCTCCAGAGCACGGCGGTCAATGATTCTCTCAAGATGACTGTCCGACCGGGAGGGCGCGAACTCTTGGGCTGCGATGATCGTGCCGTTATCGTCCTTGATCTGGAGCAGGGCCTCGTAAAAGGCGACCACGGCGGGTTGGCGCGCATGAACGATTGGCTGAAACAACAAAAATGCGTTTTGGCGCGCCAGCGTTGCGGCCGCGGTTGCTTGCATCTCGAGCCGTCGCCGATTTGCATCGGGGGCCTTAGCAGACCGTTCCGGGGGCTGCGTGTCTGTGCCAGAGTTCTCGGGCATGAGGCTCTCCTAAATTCGCCTGCTCATTTGTCGCAACACTGGTTAATAACTGGTGAATATTCCGCATTTGTTCTAATTTGACCTATGCCAGAAACCGGAGGCACACATGACTGAACGTTGCAGTTGGGTCGGGTCCGACCCGATCTACCTCGAATATCACGATACGGAATGGGGGGTTCCCGAATATGACAGTCGCGCGCTTTGGGAAAAGCTTGTGCTTGACGGGTTTCAGGCCGGCTTGAGTTGGCTTACTGTTTTGAAAAAGCGTGATAATTTCCGTGAAGCATTTGCCGGTTTCGCACCGGAAATCATTGCACATTGGGGGCCGGAGGAAGTGGACAAGTTGCTTCGGAATGCCGGCATCATCCGGCATCGGGGCAAGATCGAAGCAACGATCGGCAATGCCCAAGCTTATCTGAGGATAGAGGCCAACGAGGGGTTCGACCGGTTTTTATGGAACTACGTCGAAGGTAAACCGCTACAGAATCGTTTTTCTGTTCACGCGGATATTCCGACCCAAACTCCCCTGTCGCTCCAGATTTCAAAAGACCTCAAGAAAGCGGGTTTCAAATTCTGTGGCCCAACGATTGTCTATGCTCTTATGGAGGCAGTCGGAATGGTGAACGACCATAGCCTGTCGTGCCACTGTCATCCGGCTATTTCCGCGCTGCCTCCGAAGATCTGGTCTTAACTGTAAATCCGGCCCTAATTTTCGCTGGCGGCCAGAGCGTTGATGATCGCAACGGCGCTGTCGCCATCCCAGGTGGCATCCCCGCGCAGGCGGGCGATTTCGTTTCCGGCCGGATCTATTATCACCGTCACAGGCAGGCCAAGAACCGCCATTTCACGTGCAAACTTTTGTTTTGGATCACGAAACAACGGCAGGTTATCAACGCCGATTTCATCGAAAAACTTGCGCATGCCGGTTAAGGAGTTGCGCCCTGTCGCAATCGTGACCACGGCCACAGGCTTATCGGCCATTTGCGTGGCAAGGTTCGAGAGCATCGGCATTTCGTGGCGGCACGGGGCACACCACGTGGCCCAGAAATTCAGCACGACGTATTTTCCACGAAATTGCTCAAGGCTGTGCACCGCGTCTGATTCGTCAATAAACGTTGTCAGTGGTACGGCTTGCGGGCTGCTGGTGAACATCAGTTTTTTCATATCGCCGTCGCGCAGAGCCTCGATTTCGGAAATATCGGCAAGGCCCGGGTTTGCGCAGAGCGCCAGCGCCGTATAAAGAATCGCAGATCCTATTATCGTTCTCATCAGGATGCTCCTTGCATGACCCAAGATTCCAAAACCACCGATGCCAACCAGATGTGGGGCGGGCGCTTTGCCGATGGTCCCGATGCCATAATGGAGGCGATCAATGCCTCGATCGGTTTTGACAAGCGATTGGCCCGTCAGGACATAGAAGGCTCGCGCGCCCACGCCGCAATGTTGGCGCGACAGGGTATCGTGACTGATACCGACGCAGAGGTCATTCGTGAAGGCCTTCTCACGGTGTTGTCAGAAATCGAGAGCGGAAAATTTGTTTTCAAGGCCGCGCTTGAGGACATTCATATGAATGTCGAGGCGCGCCTGTCCGAGTTGGTCGGCGAACCGGCAGGGCGGTTGCACACTGCACGCTCGCGCAACGATCAGGTTGCGACAGATTTCCGGCTTTGGGTGCGTGACCAGTGCGATGCAGCCCAAGGCGGGCTGCAGGCGTTGATCAAGGTGCTTTTGACACAGGCCGAGGCAGGTGCCGATTGGGTGATGCCGGGCTTTACCCATCTGCAAACGGCACAACCGGTGACGTGGGGCCACCACATGATGGCATATGTCGAAATGCTGGGTCGTGACATGAGCCGGTTTGCCGATGCGCGCGCGCGGATGAACGAATCGCCTTTGGGGGCGGCGGCGCTTGCGGGGACGTCCTTTCCGATTGATCGCGAACAGACCGCGGTGGCGCTTGGCTTTGACCGGCCGATGGCCAATTCGCTTGATGCGGTGAGTGACAGGGACTTTGCGTTGGAGTTTCTGACGGCAAGCACGATTTGCGCCATGCACCTGAGCCGTCTTGCCGAGGAACTGGTCATCTGGTCGTCGGCGCAATTCCGGTTTGTGACAATGTCCGACCGGTTTTCGACAGGATCGTCGATCATGCCGCAAAAGAAAAATCCCGATGCCGCAGAGCTGATCCGGGCCAAGATCGGACGCGTGATGGGGGCGATGGTGGCGCTGTTTACGGTGATGAAGGGGCTTCCTCTTGCCTATTCCAAGGACATGCAAGAGGACAAGGAACAGGTGTTCGATGCGGCCGATACGCTGATGCTAGCTTTGGCGGCCATGACGGGGATGATTGCCGATATGCGGCCCAATCGCGAAGTGCTGGCGCAGGCGGCCTCGGGCGGGTTTTCCACGGCGACTGATCTGGCCGATTGGCTGGTACGGGCTTTGGGCCTGCCGTTTCGTGTGGCGCACCACGTGACCGGATCGTTGGTGGCGATGGCCGAAGCGCAGGGGTGTGATTTGCCGGATCTGACTTTGGCGCAGATGCAGTCGGTTCATGCGGACATCACTCAGGATGTCTTTTCTGTGCTCGGGGTGGAAAACTCGGTAGCGAGCCGCACATCCTATGGCGGAACCGCACCGTCACAGGTGCGTGCGCAAGTGGCGCGGTGGAAGGGTAAACTGGGATGAAGGCTGCGTTTTACATCGCTTTGGTTTTGGGGCTTTCGGGATGTGGTATCGACGGTGCGCCGTTGAAGCCTGTGGCGCGCGACAATTCGGATTTGTTCGCAGGAACAGGAGACGTCGCGCAGCACACCGGTGCCAGCGTCGCGTTGGAACCTCGGGTTTTCGCAGGAGCGGTGAAATGAGCCCGGTACGAATGATCTATCTGGCGCTTGCGATCTGGGGCGCCATCCATCCGATGTATTTTTTCGTCAGCTGGTTCAATGCTAACGGCTGGAATCTGGGTGGGTTGATTGACAGCTGGTACGTCAATGCCGGGACCGAGGGGCTTGTCTGGGATCTGACGATTGCTGCGATTTCCTTGACGATCTGGATTCTGGTCGAGGTGTTCAGCACCAAGAACTGGCGCGGGCTTGTGGCAGTGCCTGCGATATTCTGCATCGGGGTCAGCTGCGGGTTACCGCTGTATCTGTTTCTGCGCAGTCGTCCGGTGGCCTAGGCGGGCTTTGGCGGCAGCGCTGGCGCGCCATTCGATGTGCCCTTCGGGCGGCCGCCCCGCCCTCTTCTGTTGGGGGCTGTATCGTTTGTGATTGGCAGGGACTATTTGCGCCTCTGGAGGGTTCTGCTATCACGGCGTGACGTGTTCAGTTCAAGGGCCTGAAAGATGGATCATTTTCTATATCGTGACGGCGCGCTTTATGCCGAGGATGTGCCGGTGTCCGAGATTGCAGCCGCAGTCGGTACGCCGTTTTATTGCTACTCCACGGCAACGCTGACCCGCCATTTCAAACTTTTCGATGAAGCGCTTGCCGGACTTGACCACCTTGTCTGTTTTGCAATGAAGTCGTGTTCAAATCAGGCGATCCTGAAGATACTCGGGGACCTTGGTGCGGGCATGGATGTTGTTTCGGGGGGCGAGTACCTGCGTGCAAAGGCGGCGGGCATTCCGGGGGAACGGATTGTGTTTTCGGGGATCGGGAAAACCGAAGCTGAGATGCGGTTGGCGCTGGCGGGTGGAATCCGGCAGTTCAACGTCGAGAGCGAGCCGGAGATGGTGGTGTTAAGCCGCGTTGCAAGCTCGATGGGGGTGGTGGCGCCGATTACCGTGCGGGTAAACCCGGATGTCGATGCGCGCACCCACGAAAAAATCTCGACCGGCAAAAAAGAAGACAAGTTCGGTATTCCGATCAGCCGGGCGCGCGAGGTTTATGCCCATGCGGCGGGACTTCCGGGGATCAAGGTCATTGGCATAGACGTGCATATCGGGAGCCAGTTGACGGATCTGGAGCCTTTCGAGCAAGCGTACCGCAAGGTTGCGGATCTGACGGTTGCGTTGCGGGCCGACGGGCACGAAATTACCCGCCTTGATCTGGGGGGTGGTCTGGGCATTCCGTATGTCCGCTCGAACGCGCCGCCGCCGTTGCCGTCGGATTATGGCGACCTGATCAAACGGTGTGTCGGGCATCTGGGCTGTGAGATCGAGATCGAACCGGGGCGTCTGATCTCGGGCAATGCGGGGATCATGGTCAGTCAGGTGATTTATGTAAAAGAGGGCGAGGACAGATCGTTCTTGATCCTTGACGGGGCAATGAACGACCTGATCCGGCCGGCGATGTACGGGGCGCACCACGATATCGTACCCGTGGTAGAGCCGTCGGCGGGGCATGAGCCTGCGACCTACGATATTGTGGGGCCGGTTTGCGAATCGGGGGATACTTTTGCAAGGCAACGCAGCATGCCGCAGGTGGGTGCCGGTGATCTGGTGGCCTTTCGATCTGCCGGAGCTTACGGGGCCGTTATGGCGTCGGAATACAATACCCGACCGCTTATTCCCGAAGTTTTGGTGCACGGCGATCAATTCGCTGTCATCCGGCCTCGCCCGACATTTGACGAAATCATAAATCGAGATACCATCCCCGAATGGCTTTAGTATTCCGACCGGAGGATAGATGGATCCCAATCTTGCCAAATCCCGCGCGCTAAAGCGACTGCTTTACCCCTTGCGACTGACCCGCATGGGCATGGTTGCAGAGCGCATCGTGCGTGCTTTTTGGCCCGTTTGGACTTTGTCATTGGCGGTCTTGGCGTCTGTCTTTCTTGGCCTGCACGAAGCCCTGACGGTCGAGGTCGTCTGGATTGCGGGGGCGATTTTTCTGGGCGGGCTCGGATATCTCGTGTTTCATGGGTATGCATCGTTTGCATGGCCGTCGCGGGCCGATGCGGTTGCGCGTCTGGATGCAAGTCTTCCGGGGCGGCCCATTCAGGCGCTTTCCGATACGCAGGCGGTGGGGGCGGCTGACGCGGCATCGGTTGCGGTTTGGAAGGTACATGTGCAGCGGATGGCCGCGCGGCTTGACGGTGTCGAGGCGGTGCCGGGAGATTTGCGGCTTGCTGCGCGCGATCCTTTTGCATTGCGCTATGTCGGCTTGACCGCCTTTGCGGTTGCTGTGTTGTTCGGGTCGATTCTGCGGGTGGCCAGCCTGTCCGAAGCGGCAACGATGCCAACGAATGATGCTTTGGTGACCGGTCCGTCATGGGAGGGCTGGGTCGAGCCGCCTGCTTACACGGGTAAGCCCAGCTTGTACCTGAACGATATTGAAGCGGCGTCTTTCGAGGTGCCTTTCGGGGCTCGGATCAGTCTTCGGCTTTATGGCGCGGTTGGCGCCCTGAGCGTGGTGCAGGACATCGCAGCGACGCAAGTGCCGGATACTGAAACAGGGACTGCGGCGGGCGATGCGATCGTGACCGCGGGTGGTTCCGACGCCAACAACAGCCAACCGTCCCAAAGTTTCGAGGTCGTGAAGGCAGGCAAGCTTGCAGTCGAGGGGCCTGGCGGGCGGGCATGGGACATAACGCTTGTCGCCGATGCTGCGCCGACGGTCGCGATTGAGGGCACTCTGGCGTACGAAGCGAATGGTCAGATGAGCCAGAGCTTTGTGGCGTCTGACGATTATGGGGTTGTTTCCGGTACCGGTCTTTTTGAACTGGATCTCGGGGCGGTCTTGCGCGGGTACGGGCTTGAGGTCGCGCCTGACGGGCGACCGGGGCTGGAAATCGACCTGCCGATGGCGATTGCCGGTGACCGGCGTGATTTTAGTGAAACAATTGTCGAGAACTTCAGCAAACATCCGTGGTCCGGCCTTCCTGTCGTGCTCTCGTTGAGCGTTCTTGATCAGGCAGGCCAACAGGGAAAATCCACTCCAGAGCCGATGCTGCTGCCGGGGCGACGGTTTTTTCAACCCGTGGCGGCGGCCTTGATCGAACAGCGCCGTGATCTGCTGTGGGCCCGTCAGAACGGTGCCCGCGTCGCACAGGTCCTGCGGGCTGTCACCTACCTACCTGAAGAAGTGATTCCGGCCAGTGGGACTTACCTGAAGTTGCGCGCAGCGCTGCGGCGGCTTGAGACGGGTGTTTCTATCGGGTTGACGACCGAGGTGCAGGACGAGGTTGCCGAGGCGCTCTGGTTGATTGCCCTTGACCTTGAAGAAGGGGATTTGTCCGACGCGCTGGCCCGTTTGCGCCGCGCGCAAGACCAGTTAAGCGAAGCGATCCGCAACGGGGCCACGAACGAAGAAATCGCCCAGCTGATGCAGCAGTTGCGCGACGCGATGCAGGAATACATGCGCCAGCTTGCCCAGCAGCAGCAACAAAACCCGGACGGCCAACAGCAACAGGCCCAGAACCAGATGGAGATGTCGGGTGACCAGCTGGAGCAGTTGTTGCAACGTTTGCAAGAGTTGATGGAGCAGGGACGCACCGCCGAGGCCGCCGAACTGCTTGAGCAGTTGCGACAGATGATGGAGAATATGCAGGTCACTCAGGGTCAAGGCCAGCAAGGGCAAAACCCCGGGCAACAGGCCATGGAGGGTCTGGCAGAGACCCTGCGCGATCAGCAGGGACTTTCGGATGAAGCTTTTCGCGACCTTCAAGAACAGTTCAACCCCGGAGAAGGCCAGCAGCCCGGCCAACAACCGGGCCAAGGGCAAGGCGAGGGTGATGGACAGGGCGACGGGCAAGGTCAGGGGCAGGCGCAAAACGGCCCCCCGAACGCCGGATCACTTGCCCAGCGACAGGGCCAGTTGCGTCAGGAATTGAACCGGCAGTCACAAAACCTTCCGGGGGCCGGATCCGAAGCCGGAGATGCGGCACGTCAGTCGCTTGGGGAAGCCGGTGAGGCGATGGACAGGGCACAACAGGATCTTGATGCCGACAACTTGTCAGGCGCGATCAATAATCAGGCACAAGCGCTTGAATCACTGCGCGAGGGCATGCGCAACCTCGGAGAGGCTTTGGTGCAACAGCAGCAACAACAGGGCGGTCAGCAAGGGCAGGCCATGGGGCAGGGCGACCCGAACATGCAGCGCGATCCGCTGGGGCGTGATCGCGGTGGCAACGGCGCGTTAGGGACGGACGAGCAGCTTTTGCAGGGCGATGATGTCTATCGCCGCGCACGGGATCTGTTGGATGAAATCCGCCGCCGCTCCTCGGATCAGGAACGCCCGTCGATAGAGCTGGAATATTTGCGCCGGTTGCTTGAACGGTTCTGATCTGTTTGTGCATGCAAGGGTTTTTGACATGCGTCAGATCCCCCGCTGCGGTCAATCGGTGCGGTTCACCAGCATCCGGTCAAGCCACAAGCGTGCGGTATTGACCGTGCTTGTGTAACGTTCGATGGCAATCCGAGCGTCAGGGACCCGCGCAATGACGTGCGGGGCCTGAACATAAAGACCAACGGCAACCGCACTGAGTAGTGTAATTGTGGCAAACCCTATCCGGAAACCGCCTTTAGGCTTGGTTCGGGGGCTGGCGTGCGCGTCATAGTCTTGCGCACGATCCGGCATTCGGGGGTCAAGGGTGGAATTGATTTCGTCGATGTCGGGCAGGCGGTCACGGCGTTTGGCTTGCCGCATGGCAAGGGCTGCGGCAGCGGCGATGCGCGCTGTCTCTTCGGCACCTCCCGCCGTCAACGAGCCGTGAGAGGACGCCGGCCGATCCGGCGCGGGTGTTTGAGACGCAAGTGTTTCGGGCGTGCTTGCTTTGGGCGGGGCAGTTGTGTCTGGGGGAGGTGTAACGCTCCGGTCCGGACTGTCGGCCGTGGTGGCTTGTGGCGCGCTGGTCTCTTTGTGGCGGGCGGCCCGTTCGCGCGCGGCCTCCTGACGAAGCACAGACATTACGTCGTCATCGACTGGTCGGCGAGGCGGGGCGATGGTGTCTGTTGCACCTGTTTGTTCGGGGTCGGTCTGTTGGCGCGCAGCCTCAGGCGCATCCGGCTTTTGAAACCAGTTGGCCTGACAATTCGAACATTGCACATCGCGCCCCGACGCAGGAATGAGCCCGTCTTCCACGGCGTATTGCGCCCCGCATTCCGGACAGATCAGCCTCATTGGGTTTCCAACCTCTCAGTTCGGTTCACGGCGTGAACCCGCCTCGCAAATTACGGTTAATGTAGCACCCTGCAAGCGGGTGTCATAGTGTTGTCCTTGTGCATTGCCGCGCTTGTTATCGGGCCCAAATCCTAAGAGATACTTTCCACGGAAAAAGTATTTGGGGCTGTGCAGGCGGGCTGCGATTGAAACACGCGCGGGTGTCGGGCAAGACAGACCCCAAGGGAGACTGGCCACACATGATCGAGTTGAACAATGCAGCCTACGGTTACGGCGGGCAGGAATTGCTGCTTGATATGTCGCTCAAGATTGCGCCGGGATCGTTCCATTTTCTGACCGGTCCGTCAGGGGCGGGAAAAACGACATTGCTCAAGCTGTGTTACGCGGAGTTGATGCCGACCGCCGGACAGATCAATGCCTTTGGCAAGGATGTCCGGTCGCTTGATCGTGACGAAATCGCTCGCCACAGGCGACGGGTCGGGGTTGTTCATCAAGACTGCCAGTTCCTTGATCACCTTCCGTTGCGCGAAAATATTGCGCTGCCATTGTCGGTTGCGGGGCGTGATCCGGCGACAGAGGTCGACAACCTGAACGAGCTTTTGGCGTGGGTTGGCCTGACGTCGCGGGCGGATGCCTTGCCGCCCGCCTTGTCGGGGGGCGAGCGACAACGTGCGGCGCTTGCGCGGGCTGTCGTGATGTCGCCGGACATCATCCTTGCGGACGAGCCAACAGGAAACGTCGATTGGGAAATGTCGCTGCGGCTGTTACAATTGCTGATCGAGTTGAACCGGATGGGCAAGGCCATCGTTATCGCGACCCACGACCTGAACCTGATCCGTGCGGCCAAGGCGCAGGTTGCGGTGCGTGTCCTGCGCATTGCCAACCGTCACTTGCGTCTTGCCGGAGCAGACCTTTGAGCGGGTACGTCGCCCATGCCCGTACGGTTTTGCACCTGCTGTGGCGCGGCGATGCGCAGGCAAACCGTGTGGTGCCACCAACCGGGTTTACGGCGCAGCTGACCTTGTTTTCATCCGCATCCATGGCATTTCTGGCGGTCTTTGCTCTGGCTCTGTCGCTTGCGACAGGGCGCTTGGCCGACCGGTGGTCTGATGCTTTGGCCCGCACGGCAACTGTTCGGATATCGGCACCTGTTGGTGAACAAGACGCGCAAGTGGCGGCGGCCTTGCGTATTTTGCGGACTACTCAAGGGGTCGCGTCGGCGCGCGCGCTTTCTTTTCAAGAACAACGCGCCTTGCTTGAGCCGTGGTTCGGGCCGGACCTGCCGCTGGATGATTTGCCGGTGCCGGCCTTGATCGAAGTAATCGAAACGTCTGGGGGGATCGATGCCGCGGGATTGAGAGCACGGCTTGCGGGTGAGCTTCCGGGCGCGGTACTTGATGATCACACGCGCTGGCGTACCCCGCTGGTGCAAGCCGCCGGTCGACTGCGAACCTTGGGCTGGACCTCGCTTGTGCTGATTTCATTGTCCACGGGGGCGATGATAACCTTGGCTGCCAACGCTGCTTTGGCGGCGAACGCGCGGGTGATCGTCACGTTACGGCTTGTGGGCGCGCGCGACACTTATATCGCGCGCGCGTTCATTCGCCGCTTTGCAAGACGCGCCTTTTTCGGGGCTGCGGCAGGGACAGGTGCGGGAATGCTTGCTGTTTCGGCGCTTCCGACGGCTGATGTTGCAGGTGGTTTTCTGACCGGTCTTGGTTTTCAGCGTGCAGAGTGGCTTTTGCCTGTTTTTATTCCGCCCTTTGCCGCACTTGTGGCTTATGTTGCAACACGCGCGGCTGCTTTGCGCTCATTAAAGGAGATCCCCTGACATGACCTTGTTTCAATGGGTGCGGTCGTTTGTTTTTATCGTCCAAATGTATGTGATGCTGCCTGTCATCGGATTGCTGTTTTTTCCCTACGCCCTGATTTCCCGCAAGGGGGCCTATGCGGGATGCCACAGCTATTGCCGTTGGGTAATGTGGACGGCGGGGTGGATGATAAACCTCAAGTGCGAAGTGCGCGGAACGCCTCCGACCGACGAGGTGCTCGTCGCGGCCAAGCATCAATCGTTTCTGGATATTCTGATGATCTTCAGCGCGCTTCCGGCGGGGAAATTCATCATGAAAAAATCCATTCTGTATACACCCGTTGTGGGCCAGTACGGGATGCGCATCGGGTGCGTCGCGGTGGATCGCGGGAAACGGGGCCTGGCGATCAAAAAGATGATTGCTGATGTCACAGCGGGCAAACAGTACCCCGGTCAGCTGATTATCTATGCACAAGGCACGCGGGTCGCGCCCGGAGTGAAAGCCCCCTACAAGGTCGGGTCAGGGGTTCTGTATCATCAGTTCCAACATGATTGCATTCCGGTGGCGACAAATGTCGGTGTTTTCTGGCCCAAGCAGGGGATGTGGCGCAAGCCCGGTGTGGCTGTGGTGGAGTTCTTGCCCCGAATTCCGGCGGGGAAAACTGTCGCCGAATTCATGCCCGAGTTGGAAAAGGCAATCGAAACGGCCTCTGATGCTTTGTTGGACGAGGCGGGGTTTCGGCGTGACTAGGGCTGGCATCGGCAAGTTTTAGCCACTTTGACCCTTATTTGCGCCTTGCTGGCTGCCAAAGTGACAACAAATTGCTGTGTGCTGTTCAGGAAGACATCGTATCGGGGCCAGCAAGTGGTATTATTAGTTGTCCCTAACGGACTCAACAGAAGTGAGGCCAATTATGCGTATTCGTTTTTCAATTACCCTTTGCGTCATTAGTGCACTTGCGCTTGCTGCTTGTACCGACACAAGCCAGCTTGGCGATGGACAGAACAAGACACGCGACGGTGCCGCATTGGGCGGAGCAATCGGTGCGGTGACAGGCCTTATTGTCGGCGACAGCCCCGAAGAGCGTCGCCGCGGTGTCGTCATCGGTGCAATCCTTGGTGCCGGTGTCGGAGCAGCGATAGGCAACAGTCTGGATAAGCAGGCGGCGGCCCTGGAGCAGAGCATTGCAAATGATCGTATCGGCATTGTGAACACGGGCAGTGCGCTGATTGTGACGATGCCACAGGATTTGCTGTTCGCGACAGACAGCGCCATTCTTGGCGTGGCGCTGCAATCTGATCTGCGTGTTCTGGCGCGCAGTCTCAATGAATATCCCGGCACCACGGTCGATATCATCGGGCATACGGACAACATTGGTGAAGCGGTGTACAATCAAGGGCTCTCGAGTCGTCGTGCGCTGGCCGTTGCTGCTATCTTGAGCGATAGCGGCGTATCTGCACAGCGTATGCGGGCCTATGGTCGGGGAGAAGATGCGCCGGTCGCCTCAAACTTGTCAGCCGACGGGCGTGCGCAAAACCGACGCGTCGAGATCATTATCCGCCCCAACTCATAGGGCAACGCCTGTTGGAAGATGGGGGCGGGAGCAGGTTTACACCTTTCCCGCCCCTAATACTCTTGCGAATGAAGAGCTAAAGTGGTGATCTTCGGGCGATCAATTGTATTGGACCCTGATGCCTTTTCAAAAAATCGAAGCTGAGAAACTCTCGTTGGCCGTCGTCCGGCAGATCGAACTGTTGGTGTTGCGGGGAATTTTGCGCCCCGGCGACCGACTTCCGGCCGAGCGCGAACTTTCAGAGAAGCTTGGCGTCTCCCGGCCGTCGCTGAGAGAGGCTGTCTCGGAGTTGCAAGAGCGCGGATTGCTGGTTGCGCGGGCGGGTGCAGGCGTGTTTGTGGCCGATGTTTTTGGGTCGGCCTTTTCCGAAGCTATCATCAAGCTTTTTGCAACCCACGACGAGGCGGTGTTTGACTATCTTGATTTCCGGCGGGATATGGAAGGGTTGGCCGCAGAGCGGGCGGCGCGACTGGGCAGTGAAACCGATTTGAAAATCGTGGATACCATCTTTCGCAAGATGGAAAAGGCGCATGAAAAGCGGAACCCGAAAGACGAAGCCGGTTTAGACGCCGAGTTTCATTTGGCCATCATCGAGGCCAGCCACAATGTTGTTATGCTTCATATGATGCGATCCATGTTCGAACTGCTGCGTGAGGGTGTATTTTACAATCGAAAGATCATGTTCAAACAGCGCACGACCCGCGAGACTTTGCTTGGGCAACACCGGTCAATAAACTCGGCGCTACAGGCGCGTGATCCTGTAGCAGCCCGCGCGGCCGTTGAGGCGCATCTGGGCTTTGTAGAGACGTGTCTGAAGGATCAAATCAAGAGTGATCGCAACGAGGTCATTGCCTTGCAGCGATTGGAGCATGAATCCGACAGGTATCACTAATATTTTGCGTGATGCCCAAATAGAAAGAGCACCGCAAATATTGCGGTGCTCTTTTTGATCCTGATGTCTGGCAAAGTTTAGTGCAATTTTGCGCCTGCATCTGAAATTGCCGTGTCGATCAGCGTTTTAGCATCTGCATCCGACAAGCCTTTTGCAACAAGTTCTGCAGCGGCTGCGATAGCCACATCGACTGCCGTATTACGAACCGCAAGAACGGCTTTTGCCTCTGCAGAGGAAATTTGATCCTGTGCCGCAGCGATGCGCCGAACGATAGAAACCTCAAGGGCTGCCTTGGCTTGGTCAGCGACCAGCAACGCCTCTTCGCGGGCCTGTGCAACGATGCGGTCGGCTTGCTCCTGAACATCCTTCTGCTTGCGCTCGAAGTCCGCAAGGATTGTCTGGGCCTCTTCACGCAGCGCACGCGCCTCGTCAAGATTGGACTGGATGGTCGCGGCGCGATCATCCAACGTGCCTGTCAGCATGGCGGGAACCTTGAAGTAGACAAGGACACCAATGAAAAGCAGGAACGAGATAAGCACCACAAAGTCTGTGTTGCCCAATGAGAAAAACGGGCCGCTGGCAGCCATGGCTGGCGTGGTGCCAAGCATCATGGCGAATATCCATGCGAAGCGAGTCATCATGCGCCCCCTTTCAATCTGGACTGAACTGCCGACGTCACATCAGCGGCACTGGCACTGCCCCCAAAGGACGCAACAATCGCTGCTGCCGCTTCCTGAGCAACCTCGGAAACACTCGCAACGGCATTCTCGCGAATTTCCGAAATGCGTTGTTCGCCTTCGGCTGTGCGGGCCGCGATTTCAGCGTCCGCTTTATGAATGGCAGCATCGACACCGATCTGGATTTCAGCCCGGGTTTCGGCGGCAATCTTCTGAGCCTCGGCGCGAGCGTCAGCAAGAGCCTTTTTATAGGCGGCCTCTGCTTCACCTGCGCGCAGCTTCAGCTCTTCGGCTGCAGCAATATCATTTGTGATCGTACCGTTACGCTCTGCAAGAACCGCAGCAATGCGGGGCAAGGCGATTTTTGTCAGCACGAGATAGATTGCAACAAGTGTTACAACCAACCAGAAAATCTGGTTCGGGAAAGTAGAGAAATCGAGCTGCGGCATACCCGCTTCGACTTCCGGTGCACCGTGTCCGGTCGCGATGTTCTCGGTCGCCATTGCGTCCTCCTGAAGCCTGTAGTGTTACCGGACGGGCACAGTTTTGCGCCCGTCCAGCCGTAAGGATCAGAGAGCCGTTTTAGACAGCAAACATCAGCAAAAGAGCGACGAGGAACGAAAAGATTCCAAGTGCTTCTGCGAACGCGATGCCGATGAACAGCGTAGCGGTTTGTGCGGCAGCAGCCGACGGATTGCGCAGGGCACCCGCCAGGAAGTTACCAGCAACGTGGCCCACACCGATAGCGGCGGCACCAGAACCGATAGCTGCCAGACCTGCACCGATGAATTGACCCATTTGAGCGATATCGCCTTCCATGTCGTGTTCTCCTTACGTTGGAAGTTTTCTTGATAGAGTGGTTGTGTCGTTCGGGTTGACCCTAGTGATGCGGATGCAACGCGTCTTTCAGATAGACGCAGGTCAGGATCGTGAAAACATAGGCCTGAATAAAGGCCACAAGGACCTCCAAGGCGTAGAAAGCGGTGATGCCGGCGATGGCGATGGGCGCAATTGCAGCACTTGCCGCAAAACCGGCGAACACCTTGATCACAGCGTGGCCTGCCATAATGTTACCGGCCAAACGAATGGAATGGCTAACGGGGCGCACGAAGTAACTGATGATCTCGATGATCGCAAGGATCGGCCGCAGGGCAAGCGGCGCTGAGGCCACCCAGAAAAGGCCTAGGAACGCTGTACCATTCAGCACAAACCCAAGCACAGTGACCGTCAGAAAGACCGACAGCGCCAGCACGATGGTCACCGCAAAGTGCGAAGTGGTGGTAAAGGCCATCGGAAGCAGACCAAGGAAGTTCGCCATCACAATGAACATGAACAGTGTCATGATGTAGGGGAAGAACTTCACAGCGTCTCGCCCGGCCACGTCGACAACCATTTTATAGATAAATCCGTAAGCCATCTCGGCCACAGATTGTCCGCGTGTCGGGATGATGGCCCGGCCGCGCGTGGCGACGACCAGAAGCAGAAAGACACAAGCAACAGCGGCGGCCATCCAGAATGTCACGTTGGTGACGGTGTACCAATGGATTGGCCCGTCGCCAAACAGCGGCTGCACTTTGAACTGGTCAAAGGGGTGAATTTGAAATCCGCCTTCGGAGTGCTCTTCGGTTGCCAAGGTTCAATCCCCTTTGTCTTCGCCGGTAGGTCCCGGCGTGTGCTGCGTCTGAAGTTCGCGGGCCGTGCTGAGCATTACTCTGACACCGGCTGCGAACCCTAAAAATATGAAGACAACGGTAAAAATCGGAAGTGTCTCAAAAAACACATCCAACCCGTATCCGATGCCAAAACCGATCAGAAGACCGGAAACCAATTCTGTCACCATCCGCCATCCGATATGGGCCTGCGAATAATGTTCTTCGACCTTCGGAGCGGTGTCCTGCGTACCTTTCAGTGCGGCGATCCGTTCATCCAGCTTGCGCAGGCGTTCGGTGTCGTGCGGATCAGTCATACAAGTGCCCTCCAGCGGACGAGCAGACACTAGGGTCCACGCGTATCAGAGTCAACGCGCTGTTTTGCTTTCCGGAGATCAATCAAGATATTGATAAGTGGAGATAAAATTCATCTGCGACAGAATGCGCAACAGGGCCGATGTCTGGTCGCAGCCGGTTTTCACGCGGTTTCAATATTCAACCATTCGGTTGACGTTTTGCCCGGGGGGCGCCTAATGGCGTTATGACAATGTCACTTGATATCATTTTTTCCGCGCTGGCCGACCCGACCCGTCGGCAGATTCTGTCAATGCTTCTGGAAGACGATATGGCGGTCACCGATGTGTCCGAGCCGTTCGAGATGTCATTGGCGGCAATTTCCAAACATCTGGGTGTTCTGACCCGTTCGGGGCTGATTTCACAAGAAAAGCGCGGGCGGGTGAAATGGTGCAAGCTGGAGCCTGACGCGCTGAGGGATGCGTCGATCTGGATGCAAAGTTTCGGGCAGTTCGAGGCGGTCAACCTGGAAGCTTTTGAGCGGTTTCTGGAACAGGAACTGCCGGCGCATCCTCTTTCAGCAAAAGAAACAACGCCAGAATAGTCAAACCGACCCCCCCCATCACAAGAGCAGGTGGCAGTGCGTTGCCCAACGCCGCCTCCCACAAGATGACCCAGCTTGGCGTGAGATAGGTATAGGCCATGACTTTGGCCGAGGGCAGGCGCAAGATCGCAAATTGTAGTGCCATAAAACTGGCGGCGGTGGCGAACACCACAAGATAGGCAAGTGTGATCCAGACGATTGCGGGGATTGCCGCCCACTCGGTCACAATTAATGCAGGAAATGTGTAGACCAGCAAAACAATGGTGCCAGCCGCGACAATGCCGGTGGTGTAGACGGCCGTCGGCTCGCCCCGGTTCCAGCGGCGCGACAGGGGCGCATAAAGCGCGTGGGCGGCACATCCGACGGCATAGATCGCCTCTCCGCGGCC
>JBLHUT010000021.1:0-22471 GCA_047629975.1 Paracoccaceae bacterium | reverse complement strand
TTTAACGGGGTTCCTGACAATGCCAGAACCACCAATAAGCGAACGGCCGCTGCCCTTCATGTCGCAACGATAGCACAGGCTGTTTCTACCGCGCACAGGCGGGCCCCAACCCGGAACGGTTTTTTAACACTTCCCTCTCCTCGCGCAACAAGCGGACTTCCTTGCGAAGGCGTTCGTTCTCTTTCTCGACGTCTTCGTGAGGACCCGACATCAGGTCATCATGCTGATGCTCTTGGACCCACTTATTCAACGTCGAAAGCCCAACACCCAAATCAGAGGCCGCTTGTGGTCGTGTCAGTCCACTGGTCGTTGCGATGCGCACTGCATCACGGCGAAACTCGTCTGTGTATTTCGTTGCCATTCTCAATCTCCTTCATAGCAAACATTGCTCGAAAGAGGCCGGAACGAAACCGGTGCAGGTCCAAAGCACCAGCTCGACTTCGAACAGCAGCAGAAACTGAAGCTGCAAGGTGTCTAGGAAACTAGGGGCTATTCACCGGCAGTTCGCAAAGGTCGTGCCGCGCGTTGTCGGCACGGGAATCCGGGATGTCATCGAAGACGGCGATGAAGATATCCATGTGGGGAACGGGCTCCAAAAGGGCGATCCCCACCCCAGAATCCATCCCGACCAAGACCGCAAGACCCCTCAAATCCCAAGCACGATTCCCCTGATGAGGGTGGTGGGGCAGTTTTGGATAAAATTTAAAAACCAAAAGAGGCTAATATATTCCAGAAATAGGTCAGGGTATTTTTGGTATTAAAAACACTGATTTCAATAGTTCGTTTTAAACTTGATGCATCTCTTAAATTATAAATTCCTCGCTCTGGACTTCACGGAAAAAGCCAACGATACTTGTTGTTTCTCCATAAGCATCCAAAATTGGCAGCCCAATAGATTCAACGAGAATAACTGATTTATCTGCCGCTACAATTCTCTTTATGAACTTGAACTCGTTTCCCGTCTGCAGGGCATTTTCAACGACTTGAGTAACATTCTCGATATCGTCGGGATGGTAGAACTGTAACGCTGTCGCAAGAGTTGGGGTATATCTTTGGGGTGTAGTGCGATGAATTCGGTATACTTCATCTGACCAATGTAACTTTTGCTGCAATATGTCGACAGTCCACGACCCCAAACCAGCCAGCTCTTGCAAATGCTCTACTTGCTTGGCCAATGCTTGTGCTTTGTTTTTGGTAAGAATGGTATCAGTTACATCAGAGCCAACCGAAAAAATCGTATTTTCAGAACTTGTATGATCAAAATACGGGTATTTATGAACATTAAGCCACTTTAGCTCATTGGTGTGCTGTGAGAATATCTTGATAATTGTGTCTGTGCTTCTGGTTTCATTATCAATCAGGTGGGCATCTTGCTCCAGAATAATACGAGCTGAACTCTCGTCCAATAGTTCTGTGAAGTTTTTACCCTTGGTGTCTTCAGGGGACACGCCCAGCATTTTGGCGTAAGCGTTGCTGGCTTGAATGATTTCACCATCTCTTTTGCGCTGCATGACAAAAACATTGTCACTTGCCAGAATTGTCTCCATCTCGCGCGCAAGACCGGGAAAGGTCGTTGCAATAATCGTCACTCCGAGGATTTTGCCATAATTGTCGAAATATGGCGAGCATCCAAGAACGACCTGTGCGCCATTCGAACTGAACTCTTGATGCACGGCTTCACCAAGTTTCATGGCTTCGCTACAGATCGGGGCGAGAGTTGGAAATCCGTCGGGCATATTGAACTGGCTGACATGCGGGTTTGAAAAGGGTCTTTGCAGCCCGAATAATGCCATCGCCACACCGGTTGCCTGCGTTGCCTGAAGCGCGGTGTCGGTCACGATAATGGCCACCGGCGTGCTCTCGAGCACAGACGACAGCTCTCCGGTGCGGCCCGTCAACTCGGATGCTGTAATCTGCAATTCTTCGTTAACGGTGATCAGTTCCTCGTTGGTGGACTGTAGCTCTTCGTTAGAGGTTTCCAGCTCCTCGTTCGTGGCCTGAAGCTCTTCGTTTGTTGATTGCAGCTCTTCGTTCAGGGACTGCAGCTCTTCGTTGGAGGTTTCCAACTCTTCGATCGTTTGCTGCAAGGCTTCACGCGTGGTGGCGACTTCGTTTTCAAGCGAGAGCATCCGCTGGCGGACTTCTGCACCGTCCTGGGGCGTGGCACCGACAACCGCGGGCAAAACCTTGTCTGGTTCGACGGGGGTAAAAACAATAAGCGCCGCGCGTTCGTTGATGTCTTTTGCGATAATCGGATAGACATCAAGCCGGATTCTCTGCTCGTCATTCTCGGCCATCAGGTGACGCACGCCCGAGCGCTGCTTTTTGTTCTTGAGCGCAATCGTGATCAGGCTTCGGGCTTCTTCGCGAAGCGGACTGCGCAACAGATCGATGTGCATCCGCAGGTTGCTGGTTTGCGTGAGGGCAATATAGGGGCTGATATCGCCAAAGATCTGCGCGATGAAATACTCGTCGGTAACAAGAATTGAATTCTCGCCGAGCGAGCGCGCGAGGGCTTCGAGAAGTTGACGGTCAGTTGAGGGCCCATGGGGGGCTTCGATCGTTTTACGCTCCTGACGTGGAGCGTGGGAGGGATTGGGCATCGTATAGGCCTGCAGCACTTCTTTGCGCAGCATCCGCTTGCGGAAGACGTGGCTTGCCGAACGGTCCACGGCAAACAGCTCATCCGACCCTGCGACGCTTTCGGCTGTGCCAAGGAACAACAAAGCGTCCGGCTTCATGGCATAATGGAACCGTCCCATGACCTTTTTTTGCAGATTGTTCCCAAGATAGATCAGCAAATTCCGGCAGCAAACAAGGTCTACTTTCTGGAAGGGCGGATCCTGACAGACGTTGTGATCGGAAAACAGAATAGCGCGCCGCAGGTTTTCAACCACACGCACGCCGTCATTCTGGCGGATGAGGTATTTTTCAGCAAGCGCAGGCGGAATGCTGTCCAGAGCGGACAGGCCGTAAATGCCTTTTCTGGCAACTTGCAAGGCATCCCGGTCAATGTCGGTGGCAAAGATCTGAACCCGTGACTGGAAATCAAGCGCAACCCCGCCAAGCGCTTCTGAAAGAAGCATCGCAACGCTATAGGCTTCCTCGCCGGTTGCACATCCGGCAATCCAGATGCGCAACTGCCCGTCACTGCTTTTTGCAATAAGTTCCGGCAACAGGGCTTCGAGATCGCGAAAGGCCTCCTTGTCACGGAAAAAACGGGTGACCGAAATCAACAGGTCCTTGAACAAGGCATCAACAGCCGAAGGGTTTGCCCGACAAAACTGTGTGTATTCCTCTTCGCTCTGGATATTAAGCGCAACCATGCGGCGTTCGATACGCCGGCCAATGGTGGTCTGCTTGTACTCTCTGAAGTCGACACGGGTACGGGCCAACAGGATTTGCAGCAAATCGGATTTCGGTGTGTCCTGAAGCGTACCTGATTTGAAAGTGGTAAAGTCGCGCCGCGAAGACAGGATCTTTTGCAGATGGTTTCCGATGTCGGGCGGAGACAGGATCAGGTCGACACAGCCGGTCTGTACTGCTGATTGGGGCATGCCGTCATATTTGGCGGTCTCGTTGTCCTGTGCGATCGTGATCCCGCCGGCCTCTCGGATTGCCTGCACGCCGTAGGCCCCGTCGCGGCCGGTGCCGGACAGGATGATCGCCATCGACTTGGCACCGTGCTCTTGTGCGAGACTGGTCAGGAAGCGGTCAACCGACGGCTTGGGACTTGCCGCCTCGGGGCTTGGGGCAACCAGCCGCAACTTGCCGTCCATAAAGATGATGTCGGTTTTGGGTGGCGTTATGTAGATAATGTTTCGTTCAGGGATGGTGCCGTCTTCGACATCTTTCACAACCAGTTTGGTGTCGCGTGCCACAAGCAGGGTCATCAGGCTTTTGTGGTGCGGCGACATGTGCTGCACCACAACATAAGAAACAGGAGATTCCGTAGGCAGTGTCTCAACCAGCTGGCGAATCGCCTCAAGACCACCGGCGGAAGATCCGATTCCAATGATCGTAAGGGGCTCGTCTTGTGTCTCGGTCATGTTTTCTTCCCTTGGCTATACTGCGGTTCTATCGTGATTTGCATGCCGAAATCCACAAATATTTTGTTTAGAAAACGCAGCTGACAAACTGTTTTTCGTGAAAAATCAAATGATTGAATTCTGAATGGTCAAATGAGGCTATAACGCATATTTACCATTTCTTTCATAAGGTTAACGCATTATCGTTTACGATGCATAAACCATTTTTATCTAGCAATTAAGTTGTCTTAAAACGTCAAGGACTATTGCAGATGGATCAATACGCTCTTCCTGATACACTTCATGGGCAGGAACATGATAAACGGTTTGTGATCACTATAGGGGCGACGCTCGCAAACGAGTTTTTCGTCCGCTCGTGTGAAATTTCAGGAAAAGCCTTCCGGAACCGTACGTCTTTCGGCCCTAAAGTGAGCCTTGAGCAAGCTTTCTGCCCGCGGTTTGCCAGTGCTCTTGCCGAGTGTTTGGGAAAGCTGAAAATGGAGACCGAAGTGCTTTCGCTGCCGTCGTTTCTGTTGGAGATCCCTGGGCTGACCCTCAGCGGGGTGCAGATCATGGCCACCAGAGTTCATGAGAATGGTGTCAATATTATCATGCGTTTCAAGTCGTTTATCGGTGGCATCAACGCGGCCTTCAAAGAAAGTATCGGGTTCGATGACTATGTGCCTGACAGAAGTTCCGATCTTGCTGCCAAAATATTGAGCGATATTGCGGCTCCGTTGCTCGACATTTGTACCCTTGCGGAAAGTGACCTTGAAAAAGTTTCGGGTGCATTCGGTGCATTCGGGCACAGGGTCAGCCTGCGCAGCCATGAGTTGATATTCCAGTCAGAGTTGTTGAAACGCTTTGTCAAAAATAATGCGCAGTTAATGAGCGAACCGCGGAATTATCGGGGTGGCGTTCAAGGAACTTTGTCGGATCCGTCTGACAGGATGCTGCAAGTGCGCGCGAACACCCAATAATTTCCAATCAGGCAGGGGCCCGCAAACAGGTTTCGACAAGTTACCGCCGCCCTCTGCGTCCCGAAATCCCTGTCGCGTCCCTTTGAACAGGGCTCCGCGCCAATCTCCGGACCGCGACACATCTTCCTGCCTATCTGTGCCTTTGCACGATATAGCCAGCTTGGTCATTGCTGCGGTCGCAAGGGCTTGACCCTCAAATGCCAGCGGCCCCCGTGGCGCATTCCCGCAACACCGGTCGGCGTGCGAGAATGAACTTCGCGGTCTGAAGGCGGCGGGTTTAAACAGTGCCGCCAAGCGATCCCTCGAGCGTCGCCAGTTCCTGACCTCCGGCCATCAAGTCCTGTAGCTCTTCGGGCGAGACCTCTCCGCGTTCGGCAGTGCCAAAGGTTTTACCGCGGTTAAGAACGGTAAACCTGTCTCCCACGGCCATGGCATGGCGAACGTTGTGAGTGATGAATACGACTGCAATTCCTTGTTTACGAACCTTGTCCACCGTTGCCAGAACATTGGCTGTTTGGCGCACGCCAAGAGCGGACGTCGGCTCGTCAAGAATTAAAACCTTTGCGCCGAAATGCACCGCACGGGCAATTGCAACCGTTTGGCGCTCCCCTCCTGACAAGGTTCCAACAGCCTGATCGGGGCCGCGCAGGTTGATTCCCATCTTGCGCATTTCGGTCATGGTGACTTCATTTGCGAGGTCATGATCGAAAAACGGAATGCCTGCGCGCTTTTTGACAGGCTCGTTCCCCATGAAAAAGTTGCGGCTGACAGACATAAGCGGGATCATCGCCAGATCCTGATAGACCGTCGCGATCCCCGCTGCGATAGAATCGCGTGGATCTTCGAAATGCATCGGTTTGCCTTCGAACATGATCTGCCCGGAGGTGGGCTTGTGCACGCCTGACATGGTCTTGATAAAGGTCGATTTTCCGGCACCGTTGTCCCCCAGCAGGCAGTGGCATTCACCTGCAAAGAAATCGATCGTCACACCGGCAAGCGCAATCACCGAGCCGAAATGCTTCTCGATGTTGGTCATCTTGATGATCGGGTCCATTAGCGTTCTCCTGTGATCAAGCGGCGGATATAGGTGTTCAGGATGACTGCGAGCAGCAAGATGACGCCAAGAAAGACCCGGAAGAGGGACGATTCGACACCCGCAAAGAACAAGCCCTGCTGGACGACCCCGAAGATGAGCGCCCCGAGTGCCGCCCCGACCACCGACCCGTAGCCACCCGTCAGCAGCGCACCGCCGATGACAACCGCGATGATGGCTTCGAACTCTTTGAGCAAGCCGCGGTCGGCCCCTGCGGATCCGAACTCCATAACCTGACAGACGGCGAAAACCGTGGCGCAAAATGCGGTGAACATAAACATCAGGATTTTCACCCGGTTGACCGGAACCCCCACGTACCGCGCGGCCTGTGCATCGCCGCCGGATGCGAAAATCCAGTTTCCGAATCGTGTGCGTGTCAGAACCAGATGGCCGACCACAACCAGAGCAAGCGCCCAGACGATCAGCATAGGAATACCTTCGATCACCGGTTGGCCGGCCTTGGTCCCGCGCGAGAATGTCGAAATCAATCCGTTGTCACCAAGGGTCTGGAAGAACCCTTTCAGGATTTTTCCACCGAAAACAGCAGCAAGCCAGTCGCCCTCGGCTGCTTCGCGGATGCCGCCGATGATGGTCTTGCGCTCAAGGGTCTGGGGGATGAAAATTGTAAACCCACGCAGGATAAACAGCGTCGCCAGCGTCACGATAAAGCTTGGTAGCCCCGTTCGCACAACGATGTAGCCGTTCAACCCGCCCAAAGCGATACAGATGATGAAAGTGGTGATGATGGCCATCCACATGGGCCAGCCGAGCGTGACGCCGAAAATGGCGATCATCATGCCCGCAAAGCCGATCATGGAGCCAACCGACAGGTCGAATTCACCCGCAATCATCAAAAGACAGGCCCCGACGGCGATAATCATGAATTGGGCTGACACAACGGACCAGTTCAGAACGCCCTGTGCGTTGAACATGCCGCTGTCATGGGCAAAAAGCAGGAAAAAGGTGAAAACGGCAACAGTGCCGACCATACCGCCCAGCTCCGGTCGGATGAGCGCACGTCGCAACGGCGACATCTCTTTGATGCGTTCGTCATTATTGGCGGCGTCTGACATGACCCCAATCTCCCCCATTTAGTTTTTTGCAGATGTGTCGGGCGGATCACGCGTTCGCGACCCGCCCTGCTTTAGAGCGCCCTAGCGGAATTCACCGGCAAACTCTTCAACTTTGGCAAGTGCGTCGGCAGTCACGAAGCCGGGGCCAGAGTTGATGTTGTTGCCCGGCAAAACACCGTAGCGGTCATAGTTGGCAAGCACGACAACCGGCAGATATGCCTGCAAGAAGGGTTGCTGGTCGATGCCCCAGTTGATCACACCGGATTTCAGGCCTTTGACGATTTCTTCGCCAAGGTCGAAAGTGCCGAAGTAGATGTCACCGGCCATGCCGTTCTCTTCAAGAGCCAGAATGGTCGGATCTGCAGATGTCGGCCCAAGCGTCAGGACCGCATCGGTTTCGGGGTTGGCCGAAAGATAGGCAAGAACCCGGTTTTTAATCTCCGAAGGGTCTTGGCCTGAATCGATCATCTGGTTGGCCAGATCAACGCCCAGCCCGTCTGCGAAACCCTGGCAACGCTCGGTCGAGGATGGCGAGCTGATGTAGTGGTTGACGCACAAGAAGCTCGACACACCGTCGCGTGCCGCGCGCTGACCGGCGGCAAGACCGGCATCATACTCGGGCTGGCCGACATACATCAGCGCGCCAACTTCAGCGGCTTGAGCAGGGGAGCCGGAGTTCATGATGATGACATCGATGCCTTGATCGACGGCCGCCATGATCGGGCCTTTCAGCAGACCGAAATCGGCAAGCGTCGTGATGATGCCGTCCGGAGCAGAGGCCGTGGTCTGTTCGATGATCCGCGCCATGTCGGCAAGGTCGCCGGTTGGCGGGTTGCGATACTCGACGTTCACACCCATCTGCTCGCCAGCAAGTGCAAAACCGTTCTTGACCGTGTTCCACCAGCTGTCGCTGTCAGGTGCATGGCTCACAAGAACATACGTGAGGTTATCGCCGTGACCTTCTGCCGAGGCCATCAACGGGGATACGATGACAGCAGCCGTCAGCATCAGTTTCGTAATAACGGATTTCATTTCTTTCCTCCCAAGGATAGAATTTTATGTCTAGAGAACGGCAAAAGCCTTCTCTGTTGGACAGACAAGCATGGATTCGAATTTTTTGCAACCGGTTGCAAATCGGATTGGAAAAAATTCTAATGAGCGGGTGGTGATGCTTGGATTGACAAGTTGTGTCGGGATAGAGGGATCGGTGTATCGAAATGGCAGCAACACTCAAGGATGTGGCAAATAGAGCGGGTGTCTCGACCTCTGCTGTGTCCCGAACGTTTACAGACGGGGCCTCTGTGTCGGTCAAAATGCGCCGCAAGGTCGAAAAGGCTGCGGCCGAGCTGGGCTATAGCCCCAACTTTCTGGCCCGCAGCCTGACCACACGGCGGACCAAGCTTATCGGGTTGGTGTCGAACAATTTCCATAATCCGATCTTTCTGGAGGTGTTCGACCTGTTTACCCGTGCCTTGCAGGATCACGGATTGCGCCCCTTGCTGGTCAATCTGAGCAATGAAACCGACCCTGAAAACTCTGTCCAGATGCTGCAACAATACTCGGTGGACGGGGTGATTGTGGCCTCCTCGACGCTACCACCGGCGTTTTCGATGGCGTTTCGGGAACGTCAGATTCCGGTCGTCAACACTTTCGGGCGTTACGCCAGCAGCCCGGATGTGCATGTTGTGGGCATCGATAACGTCGAGGCGGGGCGCATGGCGGCGCGCGAACTGATCGCGCGGGGATATCGCCGTGTCGGGTTTCTTGGTGGACCCGAGGCCGCGACCTCCACGCAAGACCGGTTCAAAGGTTTCTGTGAAGAGCTTGCCGCGCATCCGCACATCAAGCGAAGTCATTCCTTTGCTGCCGCCTATTCGTTTCAGGCCGGACGGGCAGAAATGCTGCGCTTGCTGGAAACAGGACATGAAGAGGCATATTTTTGTGGCGATGACGTTCTGTCAATCGGCGTGCTTAGCGCGGTCAGGGACAAAAACCTGAAAGTGCCCGAGGACATCGGGATCATCGGATTCAACGACATGGAGATGGCCGGATGGGAGAATATCTCCCTGACCACCATTCGCCAGCCGATCCAGCACATTATCACCTCTTCGGTAGAGCTGATGATGGCAATGCTGAAAGAGCCCGACCGCTATCCCGAGGCCAGGCTCTTTCCGTGTCATGTGGTCGTGCGGGCGACGTTACGTCCGCACCGCGCCTAGTCGCGGAACATCGGCGGACGCGCGTCCAGCCATGCCCCTTCGGCCTTGCCACTTTCGGCCACGGCATAAACCGCAGCCATCGACCGCAGGCCGTCTTCGGCACGTGGATAAAGGTTGGCGGCAGGGTCCATCGTGCGGCTTTCCTTGCGCGCAAGGATGGCCTCGGACAGGTCGCAATAGATGTTTGCAAAGGCCAGCGGCATCCCTTCGGCATGACCCACAGTCACGCGCGACGTGCGATCTGCTTCGGGGGACAGATTGCCTTCACCGCGCTCGATCACCTGCAAACGTTGACCAAGCGGCATGTAGTACAGTTGGTTCGGCTGTTCCTGGGACCAACGCAGGCCGCCTGTTTCGCCAAAAACCTGTATCGTAAGCCCGTGCTGGCGGCCGATAGCGATCGAGCTTGTCCACAGGCGCCCGACGGTTCCGCCGTCCATGCGGAAGTTGACCATCGCGTCATCCTCCAGAACGCGCACATCCAGACAGGACACACAATCGGCAGACAGTCTGGTGACTTCCTGCCCGGTGATAAAAGACGCCATGTGAAGCGCGTGAATCCCGCAATCTGCAAATTGCGCCGACACCCCGGCCTGTGCCGGATCATACCGCCAGCGCACCCGCGGGTTGTCTGCATCCGCGGCGTCCGCGTGATGCCCGTGGGCGAATTCCGCCTTTACCAGCCGGACCTTTCCGATATCGCCGCGCGCCACCATCGCTCGTGCGTGGCGGACCAGCGAATAACCCGTGTAGCCATAATTGACCGCACAAATATTACCGGTCCGGTTGGCGATTTCGACAATTGCTTCGCCTTCTTCGACTGTCATGGTCATCGGCTTTTCACACAGAACGTGAAACCCGCCTTCCAGAAAGGACTTGGTGATCTCGAAATGGGTAGAGTTCGGCGTCGCCACAGTCACCAGATCGACGCGGTCCTCGCGAGCCTTTTCACCGGCAAGCATCTCTGTCCAGTCGCCATAGGACCGGTCGGCTGCCAGCCCCAAGTTCCGGCCATAGGCACGGCCCGCATCGGGACGATGATCAAGTGCGCCTGCGGTAAATTCAAAGAGCCCGTCAAGCCCTGCACCAAGCCGGTGTGCCGGACCGATCTGGCTGCCTTCGCCGCCGCCGATCATGCCCCATTTCAACTTTTTCATTGAAGAGTTCCTTTAGAATCCGATGGATTGAAGATATTCGCGGTTCGCGCGCGCGTCCTCTAGCGGTGTGCCGGGCAGGGACGGGTCGCAATCCTGCTCGACCGTGCACCAGCCGTCAAAACCGGCGTCCAAAAGACGCTGGCGCACGGCTTTGAAATCGACATCGCCCTGACCGAGATTGCAAAAAATGCCCTGTCCGCAGGCTTTGTAGAAATCGGTCCGGTTGGCGACCACACCGGCCTTTACCACCGGGTCGATGTCTTTGAAATGCATGTACGAAATGCGTTTGATATGGCGCTCCATGAAGGCAACGGGGTCGAAGCCTGCATAGGAATGGTGCCCTGTATCAAAGCATATTTTCAGGATGCTTTCGTCGACCTCGTCGAGCAGCCGTTCCAGTTCCGGCTCGAAATCCATGAAGCCGGCGGCATGGGCGTGGATGCCAACGGTCAGGCCGTATTCCTGTGACCCGAGTTTGGCGATCGTGGCGATGCGGTCCCGAAAGGCGGTCCATTCGGCTGTGTCCATCTGCTCGGCCTCGCCGGCCCGCCCCGCGGTGGGGGCACGGCGCGCAGAGATGCTGTCGATCAACACCAGATGCTGTGCCCCGTGCGCCACAAGCGCCTTGCACGTCCGGTGTGACGCATCCAGCACATCGTCCCATTTCGCGGCGTCATGAAAGGCGCGAAAGACAACGCCGCCAATGATCTCCAGCCCGCGTTCATGCAGCGCGGGGGCAAGCACCTGCGGATCCTCGGGCATATAGCCTATCGGGCCAAGCTCGATCCCTTTGTATCCGGCACCGGCACATTGATCCAACACGGATTGCCACGTGGGATAGGACGGATCACTTGCAAATTCGATACCCCACGAACACGGGGCATTACCAATCTTTATCGTCATACGGGGGCCTTTCGGAAAGTCAGATGGTCGCGACATCGATCCATGCTTTCGCACGGGACGAGGCGAGAGCGGCTGCAACAACTTGGTTGACGTCCATACCGTCCTGAAAGGTCGGCCAGACGGGTGTCCGGGTTTCGATGGCGCGCAGAAAATCGCGCGCCTCGATGATAATCTGGTCCTGATATCCGGTGCCATGACCGGGCCCTTGACAGAAGGGCAGGTAGTCCGGATGCGCAGGGCCGGTCAGGATCTTGCGAAAGCCGCGGGTGGCTTCGGGCTCGTCGGCGGTATAAAGCCAGATCGCGTTCTGGTCTTCCTGATCAAAGCGGATTGCGCCTTTGGTGCCTGTGATCTCATAGGCGTAGCCCATTTTGCGACCGTGGGCGATGCGGCTGAAGTACATCTGCCCCATCGCGCCGCCGGCAAACCGGAACATCATCTGGCCGTGGTCATCGTTTGTCACTGTGCCGCCGGGACGGGAGGTGTGCACCGTCTCTACCTCGGCAATCAGCGATGTGATCGGGCCGATCAGGGCGATTGCGCCGTTGATCATATGCGGCGCAAGATCCCCCATCGTGCCATTCGCGTCGCCGGTCGTGCGCCAGTTGGCAGCCGTTTGTGGATCAGCCAGGAAGTCTTCGGTGTGTTCGCCGCGAAACCATGTGACATCTCCGATGGTGCCGTCTGCCACCAGTTGGCGGGCGAACTGGCTGGCGGGGGTGCGGATGTAGTTGAAGCCGGTCATGCTGATCTGCCCCTGCGCGGCGGCGACCATTGCGCGGCTTTCGGCCAGCGACGCGCCCAGGGGTTTTTCGCAAAACACAGGCTTGTTCAGGGCAAACGCCGCCCGGGCGATGGCGCAGTGGGTTTCTTGTGGTGATGCGATGACGATGGCTTCGACCTTGGGGTCGTTGACCAGCACCTGCCAGTTGTCGGTGCCGCGTGCAAATCCGAAGGCCGCGCGGTAACGCTCCGCCGAGGCCGGAGTGCTGGCACACACCATTTCAAGGCGGGGACGAAGTTTGGTGTTGAAGACAGCTCCGACCGCGTGCATCGCGACAGCGTGGGCTTTGCCCATGTAGCCGCCGCCAATAATTCCGATACCGATTTCTGTCATCGCCGCACTCTTTATTTGAAATTAGGTTTGCAACCGGTTGCAAAACTTGTATCTTCAGATTCGTGACCGCGCAAGCGGCAATCGCCTGAAGGCCCTGTTTGAGTGAGAAATATGCAAATGACAAACACTACACTTCGGCTCACGACAGCTCAGGCGATCGTCAGATTCTTAGCCAGTCAGTACATCGTGATCGACGGTCGGGAGCTGCGTTTGTGTGGGGGCGGTTTCGGCATTTTCGGGCATGGAAATGTCACGTGTCTTGGCGAGGCTCTTTATGACGCCCGCGCGGCGCTGCCTTTGTACCGGGGACAGAACGAACAAAGCATGGGGTTCGCGGCGGCCGGTTATTCCAAGCAATGGTTGCGGCAGCGGTTCATGTTCTGCACCGCAAGTGCGGGCCCTGGTACGGCAAATCTTCTTACTTCGGCCGCACTTGCCCATGCCAACCGGCTTCCGATGTTGATGTTGTGCGGCGATACATTCCTGACGCGGCTGCCCGATCCGGTGCTGCAACAGCTGGAGCATTTCGGAAACCCGACCTTGGGTGTCAATGACGCCTTCAAGGCCGTCACCCGGTTCTGGGACCGGATCACGCATCCGGCCCAGATTATCCAGTCTCTGCCGGCGGCTTTGGCGACGCTGCTTGATCCGGCAGATTGCGGTCCGGCGTTCCTTGGTTTGCCGCAGGATGTGCAGGGCTGGGTTTATGACTATCCCGAGGAATTCTTTGAGAAACGTGTGCACCGTATCCGCCGGCAATCGCCCGATGCGGCAGAGGTCGGCGATGCGGCAAAGGCCCTGATGGCGGCCAAGCGTCCGATGATTATTGCCGGCGGCGGGGTCCAGTATTCGGGCGCTGTCGAGGCGCTGACCGCCTTTGCGGTTGCGCACAACATTCCGGTGGTCGAGACAATCGCGGGCCGTGCGAACCTGACCCAGGGACATCCGATGAACATCGGACCGCTGGGCGTAACGGGTTCTGACAGTGCCAACGCAATTGCCGAGCGGGCTGACGTAATTCTGGCGGTAGGCACGCGGTTGCAGGACTTTACCACCGGATCGTGGACCGCGTTTGCCAAGGACGCAAAGATCATCGGCCTCAACGTGGGGCGGCATGACGCGGCCAAGCATCTTTCGCTTCCGGTTGTTGGCGACGCCAGATCGGGTCTTGTTTCGCTGGGTGCGCATCTTGACGGTTACAGGGCGCCGGACACCTGGGTTGCTTATGCCCAGGACGCCCGCACGACATGGACCGCCTATACTGATAGTGTCACTGCACCGGGCAATGGCCCTAATTCCTATGCGCAGGTCATTCGTGTCGTCAACGATCTTTGCGACAGTCGCGACCGTGTTGTTGCCGCTGCCGGCGGGCTTCCGGCAGAGGTCACGGCCCATTGGCAGACAAAAGACATCGGCACCGTGGACGTGGAGTTCGGGTTTTCGTGCATGGGCTACGAGATCGCCGGTGGCTGGGGCGCGCGGATCGCGCAATTCGAGCGTGAACCGGAGCGGGACACGATCGTCTTTACCGGTGACGGCTCTTATCTGTTGATGAATTCCGACATTTATTCCTCGGTTCTGACGGGGCGCAAGCTTATCATCTGTGTGCTCGATAACGGGGGCTTTGCGGTGATTAACAAGCTGCAAAACAATACCGGTAACGAAAGCTTCAACAACCTTATCGCTGATTGTCCGACCGTGCCTGCGCCCTTTACGATCGATTTCCAGGCACACGCGGCGTCTATGGGGGCCAACGCAGAGACAGTGGCCAATCCGGTCGCCTTTGGCGAGGCGTTCAAGCGCGCGCAGGCGGCTGACAAGACAAGCGTGATCGTTATGAAAGTCGACGCTTATGACGGCTGGACAACCCAAGGCCACACGTGGTGGGAAGTCGGCACCCCCCACATCACCGACAATCCCAAGGTCGCGGCAAAGCATGCCGAGATCGAAGCCTCCCGGGCCAAGCAGCGAAAGGGCGTCTGATGCGCGTGATCGAAGGCATAAAGCAGAACCGTTTTGTTGTGGTGGGACGTGTCGGGATGGATCTGTTTCCCGATCCCGGTGTCGCAACCGAAGACGCCGAACACTTTACCGCCGACATGGGCGGTTCTTCGGCGAATATTGCCGTGGGCATCGTAAAGCTGGGCGGGCAGGCATCGCTGGTGACACGGGTTTCCGATGATGCGGTTGGGCGTTTTTGCCTTAAAAAGCTGCGTCACTACGGTGTCGAGGCGCAGTATGTGACACCGGTCGGCGGCGAGTCGCGTAATTCGCTGGCCATTTATGAAAGCCGCATCGAGGGTCATCAGTCGGTGATCTATCGCAACGGTGCTGCTGATTTCGAGATGACCGAGGAAGACGTGCGTGCCGTCGATTACAGCCAGTTCGGTGCCTTGATCACGGCGGGAACCGTTTTTGCGTCCGAACCGTCACGCTCGGCTGCTTTTCTGGCGTTCGAGCTGGCCCGCAAAGCAGGTCTGCCGATCATTTTCGATGTGGATTACCGGCCCTATTCGTGGCCCTCGCCGCAGGTGGCTGCGGATGTTTTGTCGCGGGCCGGGGCGTTGTCGGATGTAATTGTCGGCAATGATGACGAATTCGGCTTTATGGCCGGTGACAAGGCGCTTGGTTTGGCGCGGGCCCGCGAGCTTGCGGCAACCACTGCGGGTATCGTCGTTTACAAGATGGGCGAGCACGGTGCGGTAACCTTTGCCGATGGTGCCGAGATGCGCACCGGAATTTTCCCTGTTGATGCCCTCAAACCGACCGGCGCAGGAGACAGCTTTATGGCGGGTCTGTTGTGCTCGATTGCCGATGGCCATGATCTGAAAACGGCTGTGCTGCGAGGGTCTGCCTGTGCGGCATTGGTGGTCTCAAAGCCGGGTTGTGCTCCGGCGATGCCGTACCCTGACGATCTTGACCATTTTCTGGCCGCTCACTCCGGCCCTACTCACGCTACCTAAGGAACGCCCATGCATATCGCGCCCCATGACAATCAGAACAAACCCATCGTGGATGCCGACGACCCGACGGTGCCACTCAACTACTTCAATATCGTCAAACTGAAGGCCGGCGAGGCGTTTGAATATCAGGTTCCGGGCTACGAGACCTGCATCGTGCCGGCCACAGGCACAGTCGATGTCTCTGTCGAAGGTGTCGACTTCAAGGCTGTCGGAAACCGCGGAGTGGATGTCTGGGACGGCGAGCCGGAGGGCGTGTACGTACCCGTCGGGGCCAAGGTCACCATGGTCGCGACCCGCGACACTGAAACCTTCATTGCAGGTGCCAGATACGACAAGGTGCTGGAACCGTTCGATGTGCGCGTGGCCGAGTTGGACAAGGTGCAGTACGGCTCTGACGACACCAAAACCCACCGCAAGATCAAGCATATTCTGGGCACCAAATATCATGACAAGGTCGGTCGCCTGTTAGTGAGCGAATTGTTCACGGTCGGTCAGGGGGGGTGGTCGGGCTTTCCCTCGCACAAGCACGATACAGACAACCTGCCGCACGAGACGCGCCACGACGAGACCTATAACTTCCGGTTCCGTCCCAACCACGGCTCGGGCGTGCAAATATTGCAGCGCGAAGAAGGCAAGCCGGGCGATGCCTATCAGTTGATGGATAGCTCCACGATCATGATCGACAAAGGGTACCATCCCTGTGCCGTCATGCCGGGCTACGAGATGTATTACTTCACGATTCTGGGTGGGCTGAGCCAGCGGAGCCTTGTGCAGTATTTCCAGCCGACCCACGCCTATCAGGTCGAAACCATTCCCGGGATCAAAGACATGATCGCAAAGTTCAAATGACCCTCGCAACGCTTGCCGATGTCCTGCAACCTGCACTCAAACACAAATATGCGGTTGCCGGGCTTGTCACGCTGGGGTGGGAGGATATGCGCGCCTATGTTGCCGCCGCCGAGGCCGAAGGCTGCCCGGTCATCCTTCAGGCCGGTCCGTCGTGCCGTGCGCACACGCCGCTGCCGATTCTGGGCAAGATGTTCCGGCATCTTGCCGAACATGCCAGCGTGCCGGTCGTGGCCCATCTCGACCACGGCTACACGCTTGAGGAGTGCCGCGAGGCGCTGGACAGCGGCTTTACCTCGTTGATGTTTGACGGTTCGCGCAAACCGTTGAACCAGAACATCGACGAGACCGCCGAAATCGCCCGAATGGCCCATGCGGCCGGTATTTCGTGTGAAGGCGAGATCGGGTTTGTGGGCTATGCCGACGGCGAGAATTCTGCCGGTACCGACCCCGCCGAGGCCGCGCAATTTGCCGGTGAAACGGGTGTGGACGCAATGGCGATATCGGTAGGAAACGTCCATTTGCAACAAGACAAGGAAGGCGGGCTGGACGAGGCGCGCATTCGTGCCATCGAGGCGCTGACAGACACGCCTTTGGTTATTCATGGCGGCTCTGGCGTGCCTGTGGCGCAACGCATGGCGCTTGCCACGGGATCACGTGTTTGCAAGTTCAACATCGGCACCGAGTTGCGCATGGCCTTTGGCGAGGCCCTGCGCACGGCTGTAAACCGTGATCCGTCACGCTTTGACCGCGTGACGATCCTCAAAGAAACACATGACCCGCTGGTCGCGAAAACCCGTCAGGTTTTGCGCGCCTTTGGCCACCCGACAAAAGGATAACAGATGCTGCGGATTGGACTATTGGGATGTGGCCGGATCGGTCAGGTGCATGCCCGCTCGTTGATGCGGCTGGAGACTGCAAAACTTGTGGCCGTCTCGGACGCCTTTGCTGATGCGGCTGAAACCCTTGCGGCAGCAACAGGGGCCGCAGTGCGCAGCACCGACGAAATTCTTTCGGCAAGCGATATTGATGCCGTCATCATCTGCACTCCGACCGACACGCATTACGCGCTGATCCACGGGGCTGCACAAAACGGCAAGGCAATCTTTTGCGAAAAGCCCGTCGACATGTCTGCTGACCGGATTGTCGAGTGTATCAAGGTGGTAACGCAGAACAATGTTGCTTTCCTGACCGCATTCAACCGCCGCTTTGATCCGAATTTTGCGGCCATCCAGTCGCGCATTGCCGCCGGTGAAATCGGCGCGGTCGAGATCGTGACGATCCTGTCGCGCGACCCCAACCCGCCCCCTGTCAGCTATATCAAAAGCTCTGGTGGTATTTTCCGCGACATGATGATCCATGATTTCGACATGGCGCGGTTCTTGCTTGGTGAAGAGCCGGTGCAGGTCTTTGCCGTCGGTTCTGCATTGGTTGATCCTGCAATCGGCGCGGCAGGCGACGCCGACACCGCGGCGGTTACGCTGATGACTGCAAGCGGCAAAATCTGTCAGATCTCGAACTCCCGCCGTGCGACGTACGGTTATGATCAACGGGTCGAGGTTCATGGCTCCAAGGGGATGTTACGTGCAGAGAACATTCTTGAGAATGCGGTTGAATCCGCGACCGCAGCCGGCTTTCGTCGGGCGCCTACACTGAACTTTTTTCTGGAACGCTACGAGGCGGCATACCTGTCGGAAATTACGCATTTCGTGACGGCTGTTGTGAACGGGTCACCTCCTTCGCCGGGGATTGCCGACGGGCTGCGCGCGCAACGGATTGCTGATGCCGCGACCTTGTCGTGGACCGAAGGGCGGCCCGTCCCTCTCTAGAAAGGGCGCCAGAAAAGGTGCAGCCGCCGCCGCACTCAATTGGCGCCCCCGGAGCACAAGCCCGCAAGGGGCGTCAAAAAACCGGAACCTGCTCCCGAAAGACAAAAACCGCGCCCGCAAAGAGGGCGGCCTTGATATAGATCGCGTAGCACCCTGTACGCCGTTCAAAAACGCTGGCTGAATGTCCGTGCCAGAGCGCGTATTGTCGAGCACGGCTTCGCGGCGGTACATCGCTAGCGCATGACAAACGGGTTTGCCATGGGTGTGCTGGCCGTGCTGATCCATGTGGTTTTGGTGCGGGTATAATCCAGGATTGCCTCTTGCCCGGCTTCGCGGCCATAGCCCGACTGGTTAAAGCCGCCGAACGGGGCGATGGGCGACACCGCGCGATAGGTGTTGACCCAGCAAATACCGGCCCGCAACCGTTTTGACACCCGCAAGGCCCGCGCGACATCTTGTGTAAACAGCCCCGAACCCAGTCCGAAATCTGTGGTGTTGGCCAATGCGATTGCCTCGTCTTCGGTGTCGAACGGCAAAAGGGACATCACAGGGCCGAACATCTCTATTTTGAGCGTTTCGATGGTGGCATCGGGGCATTCCACAAGTGTTGGCTGCATGTAGTTTCCGGCGCGCTCCACGGCGGTCCCGCCAAAGCGGACCCTTGCCCCCTGTTCGCGAGCGCGGGCAAGGGTCCGGGTGATCGTGTCAATCTGTGCGCTGGTGCAAAGTGGCCCGACATTTGTGTCTGCCGCTGTCGGGTCGCCAACGACGATCCGGCTGGCCTTTTGCTCGATCAAGGCGGCAAGCTTCTCAAAGACCGGCCGGTGTATCAGCCCACGTGATCCGGCGACACACGACTGCCCCGAGGCGCCGAAATTTCCTGCAATCAACCCGTTGGCCGCACTCTCAAGATCGGCATCCTCGAACACGATGATCGGAGACTTGCCGCCCAGCTCCAGCGTCGTGACGGCAAAACTCTCGGCTGAATTGCGTACCACATGACGGGCAGTTTCCGGCCCGCCGGTGAACGCGATGCGATCAAGGCGAGGATGGCGGGTCAACGGAATGGCGCAATTTTCGGCGTCTCCGGTGACGACAGACACCACGCCGCGTGGAAAGCCGGCCTTTTCGATCAGGCGCGCAAACTCCAGAATAGGGGCCGGCGCGATTTCCGAGGCTTTCAGAACCACAGTGCATCCCGCAGCAAGCGCCGGCCCGAGTTTGGTTGCCGCAAGGAACATCTGTGCATTCCACGGGACGATAGCCGCCACGACCCCGATGGGTTCACGGTGGGTAAAGACATGCATGTCGGGCTTGTCGATCGGCAGCACGCGGCCTTCGATCTTGTCGGCCAAGCCGGCGTAATACCGATAATAATCCCCGACATACCGCGTTTGACCTGTGGTTTCGGCCAAAAGTTTGCCGCTGTCTTGTGTCTCGATCCGGCCAATATGATCGGCGTTTTCCTCGATCAGATCTGCCAGACGATAGAGCAGTTTGCCGCGTGCGGTCTGTGTCATGTCGCGCCACAACGGGTCGTCAAGGGCACGTGCAGCAGCGGCGACAGCCCGCTCCACATCTGCAGGGGCGGCGCAGGCGAATGTTGCCCATGTCTGTCCTGTTGCGGGGTTTTGCGTCTGCATGATCTGGCCGGTGTCGCCCTCGATCCAGTCGCCGTCGATGAATAGTTGAAAGTGCGGTACGTCGGTCATCGTGCGATCCTCAGGAAAAAGCGGGCATTACATCGTTGATAAAGCGGGTGAGTGAGGCGCGCTTGCGTTCGGTGCTCATTCCGCTGTCGATCCAGAACGAAAATTCGTCATAGCCAAGATCCTCGTATCGCTTGATCCGGTCAATTACTTCCTGTGCCGTGCCGATTGTCAGGTCACGCTGCATGTTTGCGGGTGACATCATTTTGTTTGCTGCGATCTCTTCGGGGGACAAAGGGGCGATCAGACCTTGGTGGACGGGGCGCTTGTTCTGGAACCACGCACCGAAATAGCAGTAAAAGCGGCTCAGTTCTTGTGCGGCGCGGGCGGCATCTTCGGCATCTGCGGCCACATAGCTGTGATGCAGCAGCATGATCTTGGGCCGTTCCCCCTCATGGCTTGCGCAGGCATCGTTAAAGCGTCCCATGAGGGTTTCGATTTCTTCGTGCCCTTGCCACAAGGGGGTGACCTGCACGTTGAAACCGCTGTGTACGGCAAAGGCGTGGCTGTTGGGGTCGCGGGCCGCGATCCAGATCGGCGGGCCGCCCTTCTGAACGGGTTTCGGGGCCGAGGTGGTTGAGGGAAAGTTGAAATATGCGCCTTCATGGGCGCAATCGCCCTCCCACAATTGACGCAAAAGCGGGGTTGTCTCGCGCATCCGCTGGCCGGCTTCCCACGCGTCCATTCCGGGCATCAAGCGTTCATATTCATAGGAATATGCGCCGCGCGCAATCCCCAGTTCCAGCCGCCCGCCGGTCATGAGGTCAGTGGCGGCCGCCTCACCGGCCAGTTTGATCGGGTGCCAGAAGGGGGCAATGATTGTGCCTGTTCCCAACTTCACATTTTTTGTGCGGTGTGCCAGATCGACAAGGGTCAAAAACGGGTTGGGCGCGATCGTGAAATCCATCCCGTGATGCTCGCCGGTCCAGATCGCGCGCATGCCGCCCGCGTCGGCCAGTTCACATAAACCGACAAAGTCCTGATACAATCTCTCATGTGACTGGTCCGGTGTCGTGCGTTCCATGTGGGCAAAAAGAGAGAAATCCATCTGTCAGGTCCTGTCGTTCGAAGAAGAGGTGGCAAGGTCTTTTGAGGGTCGTGTGATGGCGCATGAGCGGCGCGGGAAAGGTCATGGCGACCATGTGGAGAGACATTGGGAAAGTATCGGGTCAAGCGTTTCAGGATGGGTCATTGGCATCATGTGGGCGGCACCCTCGATAATGATTGCGTGTCCTTTCGGAGCCAGGGCAGCCATGGCATGCGACATCGCGGGTGTTGAATTGGGTTCTTCGCTGCCTGTGATAAACAGGGCGGGGCAGGGCAGTGTTGCAAGGCTTTCGGGGGCGGGGCCGTTCTCATGGGCAAAGACGGAATAGGCTGCCTTGTAGCCCGCAGGCGGGACATCTTGCAGCCATTGGCGACAGGCCCGCGCGGGGGATGTTGTCGTGTCAGCGAACCAGCGTTGCAAAGGTCCGGCAGGATCCGGCACGCTGTCTGCCGACAAGGCCTGAGCCCTTTGGTGTACGGCAGCGGTGGCCGCTTGCGAGCGTTGAAAAATGGCGTTCAGAGCGATCACGCCGCGTATTTTTTCAGGAAAGCGGATGGCCAGATCAAGTGCGATCATCGCACCCATTGAATGGCCCAAAACGCAGAACGGCCCGTCGGCGGCCTCAGCGATTGCATCGGAATAATCCGCCAAGGTGCCTTGGTGCGCAAATGCGACGCTTTCGCCGTGGCCGGGCATATCAGGGGCAATGATCCTGAACCTGCCTTTTAGCATGTCTATCTGGGCGTTCCACGCCTCGGCCCGCAGGCCGACACCGTGCAGCAACACGATCGTGGGGCCGACCCCCTCCCGAACGGCCCTGAGGCCCCCGAAATCAGACCGAGGCCGGGTTGTCCAGATCATGACCCAGCTCCTTGAGATCCTGATACCGGTCGCCGATCCGATGATGTGGGCGGCCTGTTGTGGCGCCGCCAAGGACGACCACAATTTCGTCGGCCCGAGGTGCATCGGGAATGGCAAATTGCAGCGTCAGGTAATGTGAGCGCCGCCCTGCGTCGTTCTTGTCCATCATCGGAACCATGACCGGTGCATTCGCCGGCCCGCGGGTGTTGCTGAACGAAAGGTATGATTTTGCCTGCACGGCTTCGCGGTAATGATTGCCAAAGCGTAACGTGTGGATCAGGCCAGAGCCGTGCTCGACTTCGCCGTCCAACCCCACAACCGCCGCTTTGCCGTAGGCCTCGATGGCGTCGCCCGACCCTGCCAGCACAAGCATCCGGCGGGTCAGTTCCGCCCCCAAAGGCGGACCGAAACTGCGGATTTCGGGGCCAAGATCCTCAACAAAGCGTCCGGCCCACGGGTTTTTTACAACCGCTGCTACGGCAAACATACGCCACGGTGTTGTCACGGCGCGAAACCCTTCGATCAGGGTTTCGTCCTCAAAGGTTACGAATTTTCGAATTTCCGGGGTCATAGTATCCACATTTTGTTTGATGTGGTGACCTCGCCTGAATGCAAAGTTTTGACCAGCGATCAATTCTGAGGCAC
>JBLHUT010000020.1:0-22669 GCA_047629975.1 Paracoccaceae bacterium | reverse complement strand
TCCAGTCGGGTCAGAACCTGATGGATCTTGTGGCCCTTCTGGCCATCGGATTTCTAGGCATCATGATGCGCAGGTTCGACTGGTCGCGCCCTGCGTTCCTGATCGGTTTTGTCCTGTCCAATCCCGCCGAAACCTATGCCAACCAAGCCGTGCAAATCGCACAATCGCGGTTCCGCAAAGGATTCGAGGAAGGCATCGATTATATCTTTTCGCCGATCGTGATCATCTTGGTGATCATTACGGTCCTGTCGGTTGTGATCGGCCTGCGTCAGGCCAAGACCATTCTAGCCGAAGGCGATGTGAAATCAGGCTCAAAGCGCGCGCCGCTCGTCTTCTTGATGGTGGTCACAGGCTATATTGCCTTCGCCTTCTTTGATGCCGCCTCTATTCCGGAATACAGCCGCGACCGGACATTCCCGATGTTTGTCGGTGGTATCTGCCTGTTCGGCTGTGCCCTTTTGATAATCCGGATGATGCTCAAGCCCGAAACCGACACGATCTTTGCCGACCGTGAGCGGAGCGGAGAGGACTCCGAAGCCACACACGGGCTTTGGCCGACACTGGCGTGGTTTGCGGGGCTTTTGGCATTGACGGCTCTATTGGGCTTTATTCTGGCCCTCGCCTTGTTCCTGTTCAGCTTCATGAAGCTGCGGGCCGGCGTATCGCTGCTTTATGCAACTGTATATACCGCAGCAGGCATTGGCTTTATGTGTGCGATGGCATGGCTTTTGAACCGTGATTTCCCACCCGGCTTGCTGCAAAGCGTCGTCGACCTGCCGTGGCCACTCGGATAGACACGAATGCTTCTGAAAAATGCCATTGCCGGTTCTCCGGCAATGGCAGCAAGCACACAGACAGGGACATTTATCCCTTTAGGCTGGTCGTGCGCAGATAGGGCAATATCGTTGTAAAGCTGCCGTATTTTGCTGCGGCATCGGCATCCGATACCGACGTCGGGATAATGACATCCTGGCCCAGCGCCCAGTTCGCAGGCATCGCCACACCCTGATTAGCCGAGGTTTGAAGCGCGTCAAGCGCACGCAGGATCTCTCCGAAATTCCGCCCGACCGTCATCGGATAGGTCATCGACAATTTCAGTTGCTTGTCAGGCCCGATGATAAACACCGAGCGCACAGTCGCGCTGTGGGCAGGTGTGCGCCCGTCGGGCAGATACGCTTCGGCCGGCAACATATCAAAGGCCTTGGAAACCGTCAGGTCCGTATCGGCCACGATCGGAAATGTGACAGCAGCCCCCCCGACCGTTTCGATATCCGCGATCCACTTCATGTGGTCCTCGACACCGTCAACAGAGATCCCCATGACTTTTGTATCACGTTTGGCCCATTCATCGGCCAGTTGTGCAACCGCGCCGAATTCTGTGGTGCAAACAGGCGTAAAGTCTTTGGGGTGCGAAAACAGGATGGCCCAGCTGCCATCGAGCCAGTCATGCAGGCCAAGCTCCCCCTGACTTGTCTGAACTGTCAGGTCGGGCACGGTATCATTTATGCGCAAAGCCATTCGGCATCCTTTCTGGAAAAGCGATTCTTATGTAGGTTATGTTACCCCCCACACGGCACGCTTGGAAGCCTTGGTCGCTGCGACGAAAAATGATGCAGGATTTGACCAAGCCCTCGCCCTGCGTCCGCCCGTTGCACAGCCTGCAACGGGACCTCTCCGGTGTCGTCAGGCCGGGGTCAGCGCATTTTCGGCGGGGGGCTCTTTTGCACCCGTCATAAAGGCAACCGCATCGGACATCGTGTAATCTTTCGGGTCGATGACGCACAGTCTTTTGCCCAAACGGTGCACATGAATGCGATCTGCGACCTCGAAAACATGAGGCATGTTGTGACTGATCAGAATGATCGGAATTCCCCGCGACCGGACATCAAGGATCAGCTCCAGCACCCGGCGCGATTCCTTGACCCCCAAGGCGGCGGTCGGCTCGTCCAGAATGATGACCTTGGAGCCAAAGGCCGCAGCACGTGCAACCGCAACACCCTGCCTCTGCCCCCCCGAAAGGGTCTCGACGGCCTGATTGATGTTCTGGATCGTCATCAAGCCAAGCTCGGTAAGCTTGTCGCGGGCAATTTTCTCCATGCGCGCACGATCAAGCTGGCGCAGGATACTTCCCCGCCAACCGGGTTTGCGCAACTCACGCCCCATGAACATATTATCGGCAATAGACAGCGCAGGCGACATGGCAAGCGTTTGATAGACCGTTTCGATCCCCACTTTTCGCGCATCCGTCGGCGAGTTGAAATGAACCTGCTTACCCTCCAGAAACACTTGCCCCTCGTCAGGAACAACCGCGCCGGAGACCGCCTTGATCAGCGTCGATTTGCCCGCACCGTTATCGCCGATCACCGCGAGGATCTCACCGGGATACAATTCGAAGTCACAATTATCGAGTGCCGTTACTTTACCATAGCGTTTGACCAATCCGCGGCCTTTGAGAAGCGGTTCCATTAGGCTGATACCTTTCTAATCCATTGATCGATGGCCACAGCGCCGATGATAAGCGCACCGATAAGCAGGAACGTCCATTGCGCATCCGCGCCCGCAAGCCTGAGGCCCAAGGTAAAGACCCCGACGATCAAGGCCCCGAACAAGGCACCAAGGATCGATCCGCGGCCCCCGAACAGCGAAATCCCCCCGATCACAACCGCGGTGATGGATTCGATATTGGCCAATTGCCCCGATGTCGGCGAGACCGACCCGATACGCCCGATCAAAGCCCAACCGGCAAACGCACAGATAAGCCCGGCAACCACGTAAACAGAAATCAGCACCCCGCGCACATTCACACCCGAAAGCTGCGCCGCCTCTGGATCATCCCCCACGGCATAAACATGGCGTCCCCAAGCAGTATGTTTGAGGATGTAGGCAAGAAGCAGCATCAACACGACCATAAAGATCACCCCGACGGTAAACCGCGCCCCGCCAATTTCAAACTGCGTTGCAAAAAGCTGAAGCAACGGCGCGTTTGCCTCGATGTCCTGCGCCCGGATCGTTTCATTCGCGGAATACAGAAAGTTGGTTGCCAGAACGATCTGCCACATACCAAGCGTTACGATAAACGGTGGCAACTTCATCACGGCAATGAGCCAGCCGTTTATGTAGCCGCAAATCATCCCTGTCGCCAATCCAAGCCCGATCGCCAGTTCAACCGGCAGGCCGTAGCGAAAAGTGAATTGCCCCATCACAACCGACGACAGCACCATGATCGCCCCAACCGAAAGATCGATCCCTGCCGTCAGAATAACAAGGCTTTGGGCGGCGGCAACGATCCCGACGATCTGAACCTGCTGAAGGATCAGCGTCAAAGCAAAAGGAGAGAAGAACTTGGAGCCCAGCAATATCCCGAACGCCGCAATCGAAACCACCAGAACAAACAGGGGTACAAGTGCCGGGTTCACATGCAGTGCATGTTGCAGTTTTTGAACAAAACCTTTTTTGGAAGAGCCGAATTCGGCGACTTTCTCGGTGCGATTGGCCCGCACAACGGCTTCGAAATCGTCAGTCTCGGAAGACATGGACGGCTCCTCCTGAATATTTGTTTCGGGAACATATTCGCTCCCTGTCGAGGGCGGAACACTGTCCGCCCCCTTTTCGCACTGCGCACTCTACAAGTGCGCTTTGCGGTTTAGCCCCAGCAGAGGTCGGTGCCTTCGGCAACCGAAATGCTGTCAACGCCGTCGGCAGGCTTGTCCGTCACAAGGGCAACACCCGTGTCAAAGAAGTTTTTGCCGGGTGTGTTGGCAGGCATGGTTCCGTCAGCCGCAAAGTTGGCAATCGCCTCGATACCCTTTGAGGCCATCAACAAAGGATACTGCTGCGAAGTGGCACCAATTACGCCATCAGCGATATTCTGGATGCCCGGGCAACCACCGTCAACCGACACGATCAGAACATCGTTTTCACGACCAAGAGACTTGAGCGCCTCATAGGCACCTGCCGCTGCCGGCTCGTTGATTGTGTAGACAACATTGATCGTCGGATCCACGGCAAGCAGGTTCTCCATTGCCCTACGGCCACCCTCTTCGTTACCGGAGGTGATGTCATTGCCGACAATCCGCGAGTCAGTCTCGTCGCCCCACTTGTTCGGGTCACCAAGCTCGATACCAAACCCCTGCAAAAAGCCCTGATCGCGCAAAACACCAACGGTCGGCTGGCTGATGGCAAGATCAAGCATCGCAATACGCGCATCCGCCGCAGCGTCGCCCAAAGTGGCCGCAGCCCATTTGCCAATCAACTCGCCCGCAAGAAAGTTGTCAGTCGCAAACGTCGCATCAGCAGCCTCGATCGGGTCAAGCGGCGTGTCGAGCGCGATCACCAAAAGGCCTGCTTCACGCGCCTGGGTTACCGCACCCACGATCGACGATGTGTCGGACGCTGTCAGCAAAATGCCCGATGCGCCGTCCGCAATACATGTCTCGATTGCAGCAACCTGCGTCTCGTGATCGCCATCAAGCTTACCAGCATAGGACCGCAAGGTAATACCGGCCGCGGCAGCCGCGGCTTCGGCGCCTTCGCGCATCTTTACGAAGAACGGGTTTGTGTCCGTCTTAGTGATCAGGCATGCAGATACACCGTGACCGCCAGCAAACGCCGCACCCGACACAGTAATGGCTGCAACAGCAGTCCCGATAAGAAGTTTTTTCATGATTTCCTCCCAGAAATTTCGTAGGACAGGGCCTGGGGCCCGACCAGGTACAGATACGCAAAAACGCATCAACAACAGCAAGAAACCCGATTACAGGGCATGTGTCAATTAATTAGTTAACTTTATTTATTAATCTTCACATGCTACATTCACCCGATAACAGCAGAGCTCGAGACACCGAATGGATGATGGATTAGTCAGAAGCCTGACCGTAGGATTGAGTCAGAAAGGCGTGCGCAACCACAACGAACGCCTCTTGCTAACGCTTGTCCAGCGTCATGGCTCCCTGCCTGCCAGCGACCTTGCACGACTGGCGGGCCTGTCTCCTCCGGCCGTGTCGGGGATCCTGCGGCGGCTCGAAACGGAAGGGTTGCTGGAACGCGGCGAACCCACCCGCGGAAAAGTCGGCAAACCATCGGTACCCATCAGGCTTGCACCTCAGGGAACCTATGCAATCGGGCTCAAGATCGGACGCCGCTCTGCGGATTTATTGCTACAGGATTTCACCGGAGGGATACGACAGCAAGTCAGCATTTCCTATGACCACCCCTGGCCCGAGGCGATCATCGCCTTCCTGAAACGGGGTATCACAACCCTGACATCGGATATGACCAAACAGAGCATTGACCGGATCTGTGGCATAGGCATCGCGATTCCCTTCGAATTGTGGAGATGGCATGACACGGTGAACCCGACCGACCAAAGCGGCACGTCCTGGAAAGGCTTTGATTTCGGAGGCCATATTGCCCAGTTCAGCAACCTGCCCGTTCTGGTGCTGAACGATGCTACTGCGGCGTGCCACGCCGAGCAGATATACGGTCGTGGAAAGGAATTTCGGGATTACGCCTATTTCTTTGTGGGCACCTTCGTGGGTGGCGGTATCGTACTGAACCATTCCGTGTTTGAAGGCAGACAGAGCAATGCAGGCGCGCTTGGATCGTTGCGCAGCATCGGCCCTAACGGCGAAAGCATGCAATTGGTCGATATGGCGTCGATACACCTGCTGGAGGCCCGCCTGAAGGAAGTCGATCTTGACCCTCGCCTGCTGTGGAACGACCCTCAGGACTGGAGCCGGTTGGCGCGCTATGTCGAACCATGGCTCGGCCAGACAGCACAGGAACTGGCAAAAGCCAGCCTGTCCACCTGTTCGGTCATCGATTTCGAAGCGATCCTGATCGATGGCGCATTTCCACCGTCGGTGCGAAAAGCGCTGGTCGAACGGGTGCGCCGCTATCTTGCGACCCAGGACACCCGGGGCCTTATCGCGCCGCGCATCGAGGAAGGCAGCATCGGCGGCAATGCACGCGCGATCGGTGCGGCCTGCACACCGATGCTGTCACAGTTCTTCCTCAATACGAATAACGGCCTGATGATCACCTAGAACGCGTAAAGATGCCCCCGTCAGGACTTAAGGTCGCCCAAGTTTCATATGCCGGTTCACGTCCTTGTACAGCAAGTACCGGAACGGCCCCGGCCCGCCCGCATAACAAGCCTGCGGGCAAAAGGCGCGCAGCCACATGTAGTCGCCCGCCTCGACCTCGACCCAGTCCTGATTGAGCCGGTAGACGGCTTTGCCCTCAAGCACATACAGCCCGTGCTCCATCACATGGGTCTCGGCAAACGGAATGACGGCGCCGGGCTGCAAGGTAACAATCGTCACATGCATATCGTGGCGCATATCGGCCATATCCACAAAGCGGGTGGTGGCCCAGCCGCCGTTCGTATCGGGCATCGCAATCGGTGCGACATCATTTTCATTTGTCACGACGACATCAGGCGCATCAAGCCCCTCGACCGCTTCATAGGCTTTGCGAATCCAGTGGAACTTTGCCAGTGCGTCACTGCGATTTCGAATTGACCACCGCGTTGCCGCAGGCAGATAGGCATAGCCCCCCTCCTCCAATACATGCACCTGCCCTTCGATCACCAATTCCACCGCACCGGCCACCACGAACAAGACCGCTTGGGCATGTGGGTCCTGTTCGGGGCGTTCACTCCCGCCGCCGGGCTGCAATTCAGCGATGTATTGCGAAAAGGTCTCTGCAAATCCGGACAACGGACGCGACAGAACCCAAAATCGCGCACCCTCCCAAAACGGCAGAAAACTGGTGACGATATCGCTCATCGTGCCTTTGGGAATGACGGCATAGGCCTCGGTAAACATGGCACGATCTGTCAAAATCTGGGTCTGCGGCGGCAAACCGCCACTTGGTGAATAATAGCTTCTGGGGGACATAAAAGACCTTTCGGGACCAGTGGGTCATGATGCTATCAAAGCGGGTTTACGGACCTATTCCAATCCCTAATCCACTAAGCTCCGGTTTTGGGCCACCCTTTCCCCCTTGACCAAAGCGGTCACACTGACGAGGGTCGCCGTGGCATCCGCACCGGATGATCACGAAGATGACAGCCGTTGCCCACAGGCATTACACAGGCATAGAACGTGCCTTTTGCCGCAAGGTTTGTGCACGCAAGGACCAGACCGGAACCGGCTGATTTGTTTACACCCGAGAGGAGATTTCTTGATGGTACAATATGTAATCATGGGCGTATCGGGCTGTGGCAAGTCCTCTATCGGACAAGCGCTCGCAGTGCGGATCGGTGCCACATTTATTGACGGTGATGATCTGCACCCTGCATCGAACGTTGCAAAAATGGCTCGTGGAGAGCCATTGGACGATGCCGACCGCGCGCCGTGGCTTGAAGCGGTCGCGCTCGCGCTTTCTCGCCACCACGGCGATGTTATTATCGGGTGCTCGGCGTTGCGGCGACGTTATCGTGACTGGATCAGAGCAGGAACAGTCCAGCCTGTCCTTTTTATCCACCTTGCCGGAGAGCATGCGGTCATCGCCGCGCGCATGTCCGCGCGCAGCGGCCATTTCATGCCGCCATCCCTGCTTGACAGTCAATTTGCAGCCCTCGAACCGCCAGCCGACGACGAAGCGTCGGTCACGGTCGACATCAATGCCCCCGCAAAGCAGATCGTTGCCGACATTTTGTGCGCACTGGACAGTTAAAGACGTACGGGGCCGATCGACGTGCCTGCAAATGGTCTGGCCAACGCCTTGGGTCGCAGCAACTATCCGGCCCTTTTCCCAAACAGGGCTTTACGAGACGCCAATGCTCTCTTAAATCTTTGAAAACCGGAGATGAAGATGACCAAGCCCCCACTTACCGTTTTGATGGCCGCGCCCCGCGGATTTTGCGCCGGCGTGGACCGCGCGATCAAGATCGTGGAAATGGCCCTCGATAAATGGGGCGCACCGGTTTTTGTGCGCCACGAGATTGTGCACAACAAATTCGTCGTCGACAGCCTGCGGGACAAGGGTGCCGTGTTCGTCAAGGAACTTGATGAATGCCCCACCGACCGACCGGTTGTTTTCTCTGCCCACGGCGTCCCCAAGGCCGTTCCCGCCGAGGCCGCGCGCCGCGAAATGATTTACGTCGATGCAACCTGTCCGCTGGTCAGCAAGGTCCACATAGAAGCCGCACGCCACGCCGAGCGCGGATTGCAGATTGTGATGATCGGCCATGCAGGCCACCCCGAAACCGTGGGGACGATGGGCCAGTTGCCGCAGGGCGATGTACTGTTGGTTGAAACACCTGCCGACGTTGACACCCTTGCGGTACGCGATCCCGAACAGCTTGCGTTTGTGACCCAGACCACACTGAGCATCGACGACACCGCCGAGGTCGTGGCCGCTCTTAAAACACGCTTTCCGCACATTGTCGGGCCACACAAAGAAGACATCTGTTACGCCACAACAAACCGGCAGGAGGCAGTAAAAGCCGTCGCACCGCGGGTCGATGCCTTGTTGGTCGTCGGTGCGCCGAACTCGTCAAACTCCAAACGGTTGGTCGAAGTCGCCAGCCGCGCCGGATGCAATTACGCTCAATTGGTACAGCGGGCAATTGATATAGACTGGCGCGCACTGGACGGGATAGCCACACTGGGCATCACGGCCGGCGCAAGTGCTCCGGAGGTGCTGATCAACGAAGTCGTCGACGCGTTCCGCGCCCGGTACGACGTCACCGTCGAAATCGTCGAGACAGCCACCGAGAACGTCGAATTCAAAGTGCCGCGCGTCCTGCGCGAGCCTGCTTGATCCGCCCCCGAGGGTCGCAGATGTTTTCACCACCCATTCCACGGGCCGCTCTTGTGCTGGGCCTGTCGGGGCTTTTGCCTTTTCTTTGGGGTCTTGGCACGCTGGTCAATCCGCTGCTTTATGACCTGACCATGCGTTGGGTGGGTCCGCGTTTTGTGGCTCCTTATGTTTTACTGTCGTACGGAACGGTCATCTTGTGCTTCATGTCCGGTGTTTTGTGGGGCATGGCGACGAGGGCCACCGGTCACACGGCGACCATCGGGTACGTGCTCAGTGTGATTCCGGCCCTGTGGGCCTTCTTTTTCGTCGGCAACGGACCCACAGCGGCAGCCATAAACCTGATTGCCGGTTTCCTTGCGGTTTTGGCGATAGACTGGCTTTTTTGGACCAATGGCCTTGCGCCTGAATGGTGGATGAAGCTGCGGATCATACTCACCGCCGTTGTTGTGATCTCGTTGGGTTTTATAGCAGGGGGCGGATAATGAGCGATATCGAAACCATCAAGGTCTATGACGCCAAGGCGACAGAATATGCCGCACGCTTTGATAGTGATGAGCCTGATGCGTGGATTACGTCCTTTATCGACGCAATGCCCGAAGCGGGCAATGTACTGGAACTGGGCTGTGGCCCGGGACGTATCGCTGCAAAAATGATCGAGGCGGGATTGGTTGTCGATGCTGTTGACGCCTCTCAAGAGATGGCAAGCATCGCCAAACAGAAATACGGTGTCGAGGTGCGGGTGGCAATGTTTGCGGATATCGCAGGCACAGATATCTACGACGGCATCTGGGCAAACTTTAGCTTGCTCCATGCCCCGAAAGCCGACCTTCCCAACCACCTTGCGGCCTTGCACGCGGCGCTAAAACCCAAAGGGCGATTGCACCTCGGCATGAAGCTGGGTACCGGAGAGCAGCGCGACACAATCGGACGTTTTTATGCCTATTACACACAGGCTGAACTCACCAATCACCTTAAAACGGCCGGATTTTCGGTCAATCGCTACGGAACCGGACAGTCCAAAGGGCTGGCTGGGTTTCCTGAACCCTGGATCATCATAACAGCTCATGGTTGAAATTTTTGCGTATACCGACGGCGCGTGCAGCGGCAACCCCGGTCCGGGGGGCTGGGGCGTCCTGATGATCGCCCGCGAGGCGGACACCATCGTCAAAGAACGCGCGTTGAGCGGCGGAGAGCCGCATACTACCAACAACCGGATGGAGCTGCTTGCTGCAATCTCGGCGCTGGAGAGTCTGTCGCGCGTGTCACAGATCACGATTATTACCGACAGCACCTATGTCAAAAATGGTGTGACGCAGTGGATTCACGGCTGGAAAAAAAACGGCTGGAAGACCTCGACACGCAAGCCCGTCAAAAATGCTGACCTGTGGCAACGCATTGATGATGCCCAAGCACGGCATTCGGTAACGTGGAAATGGGTCAAGGGGCATGCAGGACATGCCGAAAACGAACGCGCCGATGAATTGGCCCGTGCCGGAATGGCACCGTTCAAGAAATAGCCGCTCAAGAAATGGGGACCTGACATCGGTGGCAGCGTGGCCCCTAGATTGCCGTGTCCGACACCCCAAACCCGAGCAGGAACTCGGCCTGCCCCATCGGGCGCTTGCCGGGCCGCTGCGCCTCGAGGATTTCAACCGCGCCTGTGCCGCAGGCAATCGTCAGCCCTTCCAGTACGGTGCCCGCAGCCGCATCCCCTGCGGCAATCCGGCTGCGCAAAAGTTTGATCCGCTGCCCCCCGATTTCTGTCCAGGCCCCCGGAAAAGGCGACAGGCCGCGAATTTTGCGATCAACCTCGACCGCCGGAAAGGTCCAGTCCACCCGCGCTTCGGATTTATCGATCTTTCGGGCATAACTCACACCGTCTTCCGGCTGTGGCACAGGCGTCAGGCTGTCGCGCTGCGCAAGTGCCTCGACGATCATGGCCGCCCCCATCCCCGAGAGCCTGTCGTGCAGGTCTGCACTGGTGTCTAGTGGCGCGATCGGGGTCGCTGCACGCAACAGCACTGGCCCGGTATCAAGCCCTGCCTCCATTTGCATGATGCAGATACCGGTTTCGGCGTCCCCCGCCATAATCGCCCGCTGGATCGGTGCGGCCCCCCGCCAGCGCGGCAAAAGCGAGGCATGAATATTCAAACACCCGTGCACTGGCGCATCCAGAACCGCTTGCGGCAACAACAGCCCGTAAGCCACGACAACCGCCGCCTCTGCCTCAAGCGCACGAAAGGCGGCCTGTTCCGTCGGGTCCTTCAGGCTACTGGGATGACGGACCTCAAGCCCCAGTTCTTGCGCACGCAGATGCACCGGACCGGGGCGGTCTTTCTTGCCGCGCCCCGCAGGGCGGGGCGGCTGGGTATAAACGGCCACGATATCGTGCCCCGCGCCGACAAGCGCCTCTAGCACAGGTACCGAAAACTCGGGCGTGCCCATAAAAACCAGCCTCATCCGTGGGCCTTTCGCCATTTTTTCAGCAGCATGTCGCGTTTGACGCGGCTGAGCCTGTCCAGATATATTTTCCCGTCCAGATGATCAATCTGGTGCTGCACGGACGTCGCCCAGACCCCCTCGAATGTTTGTCGCACGCGCATTCCGTGGGCATCGGTAAAGGCGACGATCACCTCGGCGGGGCGTTTGAGCACCGCAGACAGCCCCGGCAGGTTCGGGCTGGCCTCTTCGTGAGCCCGCAGCCGTGGGCTGCGCGAAATTACCTCGGGGTCAGCCAGACGCACGGCCTTGCCCCGCTCGGTCGAACAATCAACCACGGCAAGGCGCAGCATGATCCCGATCTGCGGCGCAGCAAGGCCCAGCCCCGGCATTGCCTCCATAGTGTCGATCATATCGCGCCAGATCCCGCGCACCTCGTCGGTGATCGCGCCAACAGGAGCAGCCGATGTCCTGAGCCGTGCATCAGGCCACGGCACAAACGGGCGGGGGCTCATGCGGCGGACTCTTCTGGCGCGTCCTCGGGAAGCGCCGTATGATCCAGCGTCACGACCCCGTTCAGATGGTCCAGCTCATGCTGGATGCAGGTCGCCTCGATACCGTCAAAGGGTGCCTCGTTGGCCACACCGTCCTTATCGTACCACCGAAGCCGGATTTCGGCAGGTCGCGCAATCCGCCGGACCATATCCGGGATCGACAGGCACCCTTCGGGGTACACGTTGATAGCATCGCTTTGATCAATGATTTCAGGGTTGCAAAAGACCTGCGGGGCGGCGGGCGCGTCCTTTGGGGCGCAGTCCATCACAAATACCCGCTGCAACACTCCGATCTGCGGCGCAGCAAGCCCCCGACCCTTTGCATCGTACATCGTCTCGATCATATCCGCCACAAGACGTCGCGCGCCGTCATCCACGTGCTCCAGCGGCGCACAGACCTGTGACAGACGCGCATCAGGCCACAACAGGATCGGGCGCACGGCCATACTTGTCTACCCCCGCGCCAATTCGCGTTTCAGCTTTTGCATCTTTCGGGTAATCATCTGACGGCGCAGCGGGCGCAAATAGTCAATGAACAACTTCCCGTCCAGATGGTCGATCTCGTGCTGCACGCAGGTGGCCCAAAGACTGCTGAACTCTTCTTCCTGAATGCGTCCATCAAGGCCCATCCACTGTACCCGCACTTCGGCGGGCCGTTCGACGTCGGCATACTGGTCGGGAATCGACAGGCAGCCCTCTTCATAAGTGCTTTTTTCTTCCGAACTCCACGTCACCTGTGGATTGATCAGAACCATCGGGCGCGGCTTGGCGCTCTTTTCCTTGACGCAATCCATCACAAACATGCGGGCCATCATCCCGACTTGTGGTGCCGCCAGCCCGATGCCGGGTGCGTCATACATGGTTTGCAACATGTCTTCGGCCAGCCGCTCCAACTCCGCAGAGATGTCGACAACCGGTGGGACGACCTTTTTGAGGCGCGGATCGGGGTGGAGCAGGATATTCAACAATGTCATGCGTGGCATTTAGGTGATGCACAGCCATCGTGCAACATCCGCTTGTCAATGACGCCTATCAGTTTATCAGTAACGCCGCAAAAGGGGAAAAATCCGATATGAATTTTGACGAGATCATCGACCGCCGCGGCAGCCACTCCTCCAAGTGGGATACCATGGAAGCCAACTATGGCGTATCGGCCACAGACGGGATTGCGATGTGGGTCGCAGACATGGATTTTCGCCCCCCCGAATGCGTCTCCAAGGCACTTCACTCCATGATCGATGTTGGCGTTTACGGCTATTTCGGGGACGACAGCGCCTATAAGGCAGCGATTCAGTGGTGGATGAACACACGCCACGGCTGGACCATTGATCCATCGTGGATTTTTTCGACCAACGGGCTGGTCAACGGTGTGGCCATGTGCATCGATACCTTCACCGCCCCCGGTGACGGCGTTGTGATCTTTACCCCTGTCTATCACGCCTTTGCGCGCGTGATCAAAGCATCCGAGCGCGAGGTCGTTGAATGCCCGCTGGTGAATACCGATGGCCGTTACGAGATGGATTTCGCCGCCTATGACGCGCAAATGACAGGGCGCGAGTCATTGTTGATCCTGTGTTCGCCCCACAATCCGGGCGGTCGCGTCTGGACCCGCGACGAGCTGGAACAGGTTGTTGCATTTGCCGCCCGCCATGATCTGACGATAGTCAGCGACGAAATTCATCATGACCTTGTGTTTCCGGATGCAAAACACACTGTGACGGCCCTGCTTGACAACACAAGCACGCGTTTGGTCACGATGACCGCCACGACAAAATCGTTCAACGTCGCCGGAGGCCACACCGGAAATATCATCATCGCAGACCCCGAGATGCGCGCAAAATTCGCACAAAAAATGACTGCCATGGGCGTCAGCGCCAACAGTTTCGGACTTGAGATGGCGACAGCGGCCTATTCCCCCGAAGGGGCGGCGTGGCTTGATGCGCTTGTCAGCTATCTTGACGGCAACCGAAAGCTGTTTGACGACACGCTGAACACGATCCCCGGTGTGCGCTCCATGCCGCTTGAGGCGACTTATCTGGCCTGGGTGGATTTCGACGGCACCGGTATGACCAAAGACGAGTTCACAAGGCGCGTCACCAAAGACGCCCGCATTGCCGTAAACTTCGGTCCGACCTTCGGATCGGGCGGCGAAACTTTCTTGCGGTTCAACTTTGCCACGCCGCGTTCGGTCGTGCAGGAAGCCTGTGACCGGCTCAAGCAGGCCTTTTCGGACCTGCAATAATACAAAGCCCCGCAGCAGGTGCTGGACTGGTGTTTCTATCCAGTTTTGCCGGTTGCGGGGTCCTGATCCTCGCGCAGGGCTGCAACTTCTTTGCGCAGCGCCCGAACCTCGACCAGAATAGCAGACGTATCGGCGGCCATGGCCACGCGCTCGTCATGGGCCTCGATGGTTTGCTGGGATTGCATCGCATCCACGATCACACCGATAAACAGGTTCAACACTGCAAACGCCGTCATCACGATGAACGGCACGAACAACGCCCACGACCACGGGTGCAACTCCATCACAGGGCGCACGATCCCCATTGACCAGCTTTCCAGCGTCATGATCTGGAACAAGGTATAGGACGAAGCAGTCAGCGTGCCGAACCACTCCGGAAAGGTTGCCGCGAACAACTTGGTCGAGATCACCGAGAACACGAAGAAAATAATACCAAGCAAAAGGACAATTGCCCCCATCCCCGGTAAGGCCTGCAACAATCCCGAAACCACCCGCCGCATCGACGGCAACGTGGAAATAAGCCGCAAAACCCGCAAGATCCGGAACGCTCGCAACACCGCCATCGGACCGCTGGCCGGAATAAGCGCAATCGCCACCACGAAGAAGTCGAACAACCGCCAAGGGTCGCGCCAGAACCCGCGAAAATCGACAACCAGCCTGAGACCGATTTCAACGACAAAAATGCACAGGATGATCGTGTCGATCATCATAAGCACCCCGCCTGCAACAGCCATCGCCGTGACAGATGTCTCAAGCGCCAGCACGACGGCATTGAGCACGATCAGAATGATAATCGTGCGTTCAAAAAGCGGATGACTGATAAATTGCGCAAGGCGTTGGCGGAGCATGAGATGTCTTTCCTGAGTCTGCTCTAGCCAATTGGTGATTTTCCCACCTGATACAAGCATCCGGACACCCGAACCGCACTATTTTTTCAAGCCATTCAAGAGCCTCCATGCTGTCAGGAGAGTTTGGCATCCGCCCCCAGCCCCGCACGCGGAAAAGCCGTCTCGGGAACATAGGTCGCAAAACTGCTCAGGGTCTGGCCATTGCATTCTGTTTGCCAGCGGGAGCCTGCGACAACGGCCGACACACACGGAAAGCTGCCTCTGTACCCTTGGGTGCGGGCGTTGTCTTCGATCGCAATCGCAACCATCCCTGCCACTATGCCGTTTTGCCGCTCCACAAGCCGTATCGCGCCGTCCATCGTACCGCCCGTTTCGATCCACTGATCGACCAACAGCACCCTGTCACCGGCAGCAAACGCGGGCAGGCGCATCTCCATGTCCTGCGTGCGTCCCGAGTAATTGCCGAACGACACTTTATCTGTATCCACGCACAGCTTGCCCGCTTTGCGGATCGGCAAAAACCCCACACCGCGGCGCACCGCAAGTGCCGCCCCAAGCACAAAACCCATCGCATCCAGCCCTGCAACCACATCGAACTCGACCTCTTTCAGGTCCGCCGTCAGATCATCAAGAAGATCGTTAAAAGCCTGTGCATTAATGTAGATCGAGGTCGGATCAAGCCACGCAAATTTGCTCCCCTTGGTGTTGGGAGCCATAATATTCAAATACCAGCGGTCATCGCGTGGCCCTTTGTCAAACGTGGTCATCGGGTGGTTCCCTTTCCGATTTTGCGACAGGTGGCCGTCAACTGCGCCAACAGCACCGGGTCGATGTCATAAAAGTTGCTCGGCGCGCTGATGCCGGTCGCGACCATAAAGCAATCGACATCGCGGTAGCTCATGGCATTTTCAGGCGTGATTCCAGAGGCAAGCGCCAAAGGTCGATCCTTGATGGCGGCGCGAAATGTCTCGATCTTGGTCAAATCGGCCTGTTCGCCAGTGGCCACCCCCGATGTTGTGACGACGTCCATGAACGAGCAGGCATTGCGCGCCGCATCGCCGTAACGTGCCGGGCTGACCTTGCGCTGTTTCTTAAAGGCGGTGCCGCCGAAATACAGTCCGTTCCAGCCACTTTGCGCCCGGATATCAGCGATTTCGGTCGCATCGGCACAGGTGCCATCCTCGTCGATACGGGCATCATCTGCCCAATAGGCATCGACCTCACAGCCCGACGCCGCCATCTGCGCCAGCACAGGAAACGCCTCTTTGCCCGTCACCGCCAGAAAATTCACACCCATCCAAAGCGAAGGAAACATCGCCCGCATGTCGCGCACAATCGGGATCAAACGCTCTTTTTCAAAATCATGGTTGATCAGGAAACAGCCCTGTGCCCCGCCCTCGATCACCGTGCCGATGTTGCGCGCCGTGCGCGCACTATCCAGCACATGAATGACCGGCAGCACGACAGGGCCCGGTGTTTTGAAGAACTTGTGGAATGCATTTCGATTTATCATGCGCGCATTGATAGGTTGCGAAATGTGATTTCAAAAATTTATACTTCTAATGAATGAATTAAAAATTCAAATGGAGCCGGAATGCGGATCATGAACCTGCCGATGGACCTGTTGCGCAGTTTTGTGACTGTCATAGAGGTCGAAAGCTATACTCAGGCCGCCAACGTGTTGGGCCGCACGCAGCCGGCAATCAGTCTGCAAATCCGACGACTGGAGCAATTGGTCGGTCAGCGGCTTATTGTCCAAAAGGGGCGCGCCATCAGCCTGACCGAAACCGGCGAGGCACTGGCCCAGCACGCCCGTCAGATATTGCGGTTGAATGATCTGGCGATTGCCCAGTTTGACCGAACAGAGGATCGGGCCAATTTGCGGATCGGGTTACCTTTGGATTACGCCGTTGACGTTTTGCAGGCACGCATGACCGATCTGGTCAAAGACCACCCCGAAATCCAGATCGAGATTCAATGCGCCCTGTCACAAACCCTGCTTGAAGCTTTGCAAAATGATGAAATCGACGTCATCGTTGCCCTTTTTAAAGGCAGCGATCAACAATTTTTGTTTCGGCACTGGACCGAACAACCCATCTGGGTCGGGGCACAGACATTCGAATTACCGCAGACCGCGGCCATACCCCTTGTGGTTCACCCGGCCGATTGCGCCTATCGCGGCCGCATGACGCAGGCCCTGAAACAGGTCAACCGCCGGTGGCGCATTGCCTATTCAAGTCCGGGCATTGCGGGGCTGCAAGCCGCGGTTCTGAATGGATTAGGCCTGTCTTGTCTGACAGTTCCCACCTTGCGCAAAGGGATGCGACGGTTCACCGCCGCAGACGGGCTTCCCGATCTTGCCCCCCTGCACATCGGCCTGTTTTTCAGACAGTCCAGATTGGGAAGCTGCGGGCACGAAGCGGTGGGTGTCATGGTAAAAGCCATCGAAGAGGCGCTCTCGACCTCACAAAGCCATAAGAAAGCTTAATGCAGACATATTGACGATAAATTTCCCTTCGTGACAAAGCTGAAATAGCCTCGCGTCATAAACGCGCTTGACCGGTGACGAGCCTGACAGCGCTGTGACCATTGCCTGCCCGGACACAACGACCGGGACACAACAAGGAAACGACACAATGCCACAAAAATCCAACACGCGCATCCAGCTCAACCGCCGCGATCTTTTACGCGCAGGCGGCGGCATTTTGCTGTCGGCACCGTTTGTCAGCCGTGCATGGGCCCAAACGACCGAGATCAACATGCTGGCGTGGTACGGCCACGGCGAGCCTGACATGGTCGCCGAGTTCGAGGCCGCCAACAACGTGAAATTTGTGCCCAAGTATTACGCTGGCGGCGACAATATGCTGGCCCTGATCTCACAATCGCCTCCCGGCACTTATGATTTGATCCTGTCGGACGGTGAATTTGTGCAGCAGTTGAATGCTGCAGGTTACATTGAGGAAATGGATGCGGGCGACTACCCTTTTGAGGACATGCTGCACGCCGACTTCGAACAGTTTCCGGGCCACTGGGCGGATGGCAAACTGTATTCGATGATCCTGCGCGGCGGGCATCTGGGTGTGTCCTACAACAAGAACGCCATGACCGCCGAGGAAGCCTCCAGCTATGAAGGGTTCTGGAAGCCCGAGTTGAAGGGCAAAGTCGGTCACTTCGACTGGCACCTGCCGTCGCTCGGCATGATGAGCCTGAAAAACGGCAATGGCGCAAAACTGTTCGATCTGGACGACGCCGCATGGCAGGCCGTGCAAGACACCACAATGAGCCTGCGCCCACAGGTCGGGGGGTTCTTCGATTACGGCGGCACGTTCAACGGCCTCAAGAATGGCGAAATGCAAGCCATGTGCGGCATCGGTGACTGGATCACCGGCGTTCTGGAGCGCGACGGCGCGCCCGTGGCGTCGGTCATTCCCAAAGAAGGCGGCATTCAGTGGACTGAAAGCTATTCGATGGGCATCGGCACCGACAAAGGCGAGATCGTCAAGAAGTTCATCCAGTACATGATGTCCCCCGCCGGTCAGGTGAAATCGGCCCAGATGGCCGCCTATCCCGGGTTCTGCGTCACAAAGGCAGGACGCGCAGCCCTGATCGAACAGGACCGCCCCGAAGCAGAGCGCACAGGGCAGATCGACGGCATGGCCAATGATCCGATCACGCTGATTAAAGAGGGCAAGATCCACTACCGCGATGTGCCCAAGCAGCAAGATCTCGAGGACTGGAACGATTTCTGGTCCGAGTATAAAAACGCCTGATAAAGGCGCGCATCACACATCCTCCGGGGGCGCCAAACACAGCGCGCCCCCGGAAACCGGAGGGCAAGATGGCGCAAAATCCTAACAACAGACGCAAGTTTGATGTCTATGCCATGACTTGGCGCCTTCCGATCATCATCTGGCAGGGGTTGTTCTTTGTCGGCCCGATCGTCTTTATGATCGCGATGTCGTTCTTTCTTGTGAAGAACTACCGCATGACCGAGGCGTTCGAATTTGTGAACTGGTCCAAGATGCTGAGCCGGAACTATTTCTGGGACAGCTACTGGCACACGATCTGGATCGCTTCGTTATCGACGGTCTGCGCCATGTGCGCGGCCTTTCCGGCGGCCTTCGCGCTGGCCTTCAAGGCCTCGGATAATGTTCGACGTCTGGCAATTTTTCTGCTGATTATTCCGTTCTTTTCCAGCTATCTGGTGCGGACGTTCTCGTGGTTCGTGATCCTGTCCGAAAACGGTGTCGTAAACGCAATGCTCGGCTGGATCGGGTTGGGCCCCTACACGATGTTGAACACAACCTTCGGCACGTTGGTCGGATACATGACGTTGACGCTGCCCTTGGTGGTCATCCTTCAGACACTTTCGATGGCCAATATCGACAAATCCCTGATCGAGGCCGCCCGCAATCTGGGGTGCAAACCGTTTGCAACGATCTGGCGCGTGATTATTCCACTGTCCAAAACCGGATTGATCATTGCCGCCATTTTCTGCTTCATCCTGTCGTTTGGCGATTTTGTGGCACCCTTCTATCTTGGGGGATCACAAGAACCGACGCTGCCGATCCTGATCATCGACACCACAAAATCGGGGCAGCAATGGCCGCGTGCCGCAGTCGTTGCCATCGTGATGATGGGCACGCTTTTTGCCGTGGCATTTGCCGGCATCGCACTGGCTTACCGCAAGGCGTCGTCAAAATGAAAAAGACCGGCCTTCTGAACCCTGCCTTGCTCGTCTACACTCTTTTGGTGTTCGTTTTCATCTTTGCCCCTATTATTTTCAGCGTGATCTTTTCGTTCAACTCGCAGCGGTTTCCAACCATTCCGTTGGGCAGCTTTTCGACTGAATGGTACGTTAAAATCCTGAATGATCCCGACATCTGGGAGGCCGCATTCAACAGTTTGATCGTCTCGACATCAACCGCAATCATTGCGACCTTTCTGGGCTTCTGCACGGCCTATTCCGACTATCGCTACGGGTTCAGGTTCAAGGGCCTGTACCTTGCACTGATCCTGTTGCCGCCCACGATCCCGTTGATCATCATGGCGTTGGCCATGCTGGCGTGGTTTTCAAAGATCGGCATGTCGGGCCAATTATACTCGGTGGTTCTTGCCCATTCGGTGCTGGCAGCACCCTTTGCGATGGCTGTCATCCGGCTGCGCCTGCACCAGATGGACGAAAACCTCGAGGCCGCTGCATGGAACCTTGGGGGCAACGAATGGGCAACGATGCGCCACGTGATCGTGCCGTTTTGCCGGCCCGCGATCATCTCTGCACTGTGCCTGACGGCCGCCGTGTCGTTTGACGAATTTGCGGTGTCATGGTTCGTGTCGGGCCTGAACAAAACCCTTCCTGTTGCCATTCTTGAGATCGTTCAGGGCAACATCGACCCACAGGTCAACGCCATCGGAACATTCGTCTTTCTGTTTTCGATGACACTCATCGTGATCGCACAGGTCTTCCTTGTGGGCCGCGAAATGAAAAGTAGGGAATGATATGCCAGAAGATCTGGTCGTTTTTGACAAGGTTCGGAAATCTTTCGGTGATTTTGTCGCCGTAAAGGAAATGAATTTCACCATCGGCAAGGGCGAGTTTGTTGCCATCATGGGCCCCTCGGGCTGTGGCAAGACAACAACCCTGCGGATGCTGGCAGGGCTCGAGGCCCCGTCCCAAGGCGAAATCCGCCTTGACGGGCGCGTCATGAACGATGTCAAACCGCACGAACGTGACACGCCGATGGTCTGGCAATCGCTTGCTCTGTTTCCGTTTTTGACCGCGCGCGAAAATGTCGAATTCGGCCTCAAGATGCGCGGTGTCGGCACAACGGAGCGCAAAGCGCGCGCGCTTGAATGGCTGGATAAACTGGGCATCGGTGCCTTTGCAAACCGCAATATCACCACCCTGTCAGGCGGGCAGAAACAGCGTGTGGCCCTGGCACGATCCTTGGTGATGAAGCCGCAAATCCTGCTGTTGGACGAGCCGCTCAGCGCGCTTGATGCGCATCTGGTGATCCGCATGCAGGCTGTTCTGACGCAGTTGCAACGCGAGCTTGGCATAACATTTGTCTACGTCACCCATTCGCAATCCGAAGCTTTTGCCATGGCCGACCGCGTTGTGATCATGTCAAACGGTGAAATCGCACAGATCGGCGCCCCCAAAGACATCTACCGCGCTCCGGCCAACCGGTTCGTGGCGGAATTCGTGGGCCGCAACAACATTCTGTCCGGCCCGGTACAGACCACTGGCCCCGCCACAGCAACCCTGAAAACACCCTCCGGGACCTTTACCGTCGAGACCACCGAGACACCGCTGGTCAACGGCCAAGATGTGGATTTTGTTATTTCGGCCGATCTGGTGCATCTGAGCCTCGAAAAACCGGCCGAGGAAAACACCGTTCTGTGCACCTTGATCTCGGAGGAATTCGTCGGATCAATGGTCACCTTGTTCCTTGAAAGCGCCGACGGGCACGAATTCAAGGTCCAGATGCAGGAACGCGAATTGTCAAAGTTCGATTTGAAGGGCGGTGATGCCATCTGGCTCAGCTGGGGCGCGGCAAGCGCGCATGTTCTGGACCACGGTTAGAAGCCGCGCGTCGAAAAAGGCTTACGCTGCCCCTTGGCGCAGCCGCAAGGGGCAGCTATCAGTAACTTCCCGTTACCGAAGGAGCGCGCCTTGGACCCTGTAGAAAACCGCATCGCCAGCAGCATTGCCCGCGAAATCAACGCGAGCGCCGCACAGGTCAACGCCACGATCGGCCTTTTGGACGGCGGCGCGACGGTCCCGTTTGTGGCGCGCTACCGCAAAGAGGCGACAGGCGGCCTTGATGACACGCAGCTGCGCACATTGGCCGAGCGGCTTTCCTATTTGCGAGAGCTTGAGGCCCGTCGCACCAGCATACTCGGAACCATCAAGGAGCAAGGCAAACTCACACCCGATCTGGCGCGCGCGATTGACCGGGCCGACACAAAAGCCATCCTCGAAGACCTGTATCTGCCGTACAAGACCAAGCGCCGCACCAAAGCGATGATCGCACGCGAGAACGGATTGGAGCCGCTGCTGAACGACATTCTGGAAAACCGGTCTGCCGACCCGGTCAAAATGGCCGAACGCTATATTTCTCAGGACGTTCCCACGACCAAACTTGCGCTGGCCGGGGCACGTGACATTCTTGGCGAAAGCCTTGGGGAGCGTGCGGACCTGCGTGGCCGCCTGCGCGATTTCATGCGTACCGAGGCACGTATCTGTGCCCGCGTGATCCCCGGAAAAGAGGCCGCAGGAGCCAAGTTTTCGGACTATTTCGATCACAGCGAGCCGTGGGCAAAGATACCGTCACACCGCGCACTCGCGATTTTGCGCGCCTCGAAAGAAGAGATCGTCACGGTCGATATCTCTCCTGATCCCGACACCGGCCTGCCCCGCGCGATTGCAATGATCGCCAGCGAAATCGGCGTCACAGGCACCGATGGCCCGGCAGACCTCTGGCTGCGCGACGCCGCAACATGGACTTGGCGCACCAAGCTTGGGTTGGCTATGTTCATGGACCTTCTGGGAGAATTACGCAAACGCGCCCACCAAGAAGCGATCGACGTTTTCGCCCGCAATCTCAAAGACCTGCTGCTTGCTGCTCCTGCTGGAAACAAGCGTACACTTGGGCTTGACCCCGGCATCAGGACAGGTGTGAAAGCCGCTGTCGTGGACGAAACCGGAAAGCTGATTACAACTGCCACACTCTATCCCTTCCAGCCGCGCAACGACCTGCGCGGGGCCGAAGCCACTTTGACTCAGTTGATCCTCTCTCGGGACATTGCGCTGA